>DASROG010000493.1:0-7919 GCA_035646995.1 Myxococcaceae bacterium | reverse complement strand
GCTCTTCCTTGAGGAAGGTCTGGAACTGCCGGAGTGACGCCGCCGCCCGCGCTGCCGCGGCCGGGACCGCGGGCAGGTCCTTGAACTGCTCGGGGAGATCCTTCTCGGTCAGCGCCAGCAGACCCGCGGTCTGGTGCAGGGCCGTCTCGGTCTGCACCTTCGACGGACGCGTCAGCCGGGTCCGCGCCACCCCGAGAATGGCCGGGATGCCGTCCAGCCGCGAGGCGAGGCTCTCGGCCCGGCTGGCCCGCGTGCCGAACTCGCGGTTCACGAGCGGGTCGAGGCCCTGCCCGATGACGCCGGTGTAGGAGAGCGGGTGGAGCTCCGCCGGCTTCAGCTCGGCCCGGGAGAACACCGAGTAGCGCAGCTGGGTGTCGAGCATCTCCGCATCGACCCGCGCCTCGGCGCTCAGGGCGTCCTTCGGGATCGCTCGCAGCCGGCCGAGGCTCTCCTCCTCGAAGCGCTGCTGCTGCGCGTCCCCCTCCTTGCTCAGGTCAGGCCAGCGACCGTCGTACCGGTGGTCGCCCAGGAGCGTGGCCTCGGTGGGCGAGAGCGCGAGCGACCGCTCCAGGTAGTCCCTGGAGAGGGCCTCGAACGCCTGCTGGGGAGAGGAAGTGGTCACCGAAGGCTCCGGAGAGTGAGCACAGGCGAGCGCGAGCGCCAGTGGTAACGCGACGGACCGGACCCCGGACATCGCAGGCTCAGCGCGCGTCCGCGCGGCGTGTCTGCATCCGGCGCTCGATCTCGGCTGGATCCCTGGGGATCGCCTTGGTGAGGACCTCGGCGCCGGTGGGGGTGATGAGGATCTCGTCCTCGATGCGGACTCCGTAGCCGCGCTGCGGCAGGTAGATGCCCGGCTCGACGGTGAGCACCGCCCCGGCCGGGAGCGGCGCGTCGTAGTCACCGGTGTCGTGCACCTCGAGTCCCACGAAGTGGCAGCACCCGTGCAGGTAGGCGTCGTGGTAGCCGGCCTCGTCGATGACCTTCCGCACCGCGCGCTCCAGGATGCGCGGAGTGACGCCCGCCTTCGCCGCGGCGATGCCGGCCGCCTGCGCCTTCAGCACGATGTCGTAGATCTCCCGCTGCTCCGGGCTGAACTTGCCGCTCACCGGGTAGGTCCGAGTCACGTCGGTCGCGTAGTACTGCTCCTCGGCGCCGGCATCGACGACCACCAGCTCGCCCTCCTTCATCACCCGGTCGTCCTTCGGGTAGTGGAGGATGGCGCCGTTGGGCCCGGAGCCGACGATGGAGTCGTAGGCGACGTGTCGCGAGCCGGAACGCCGGAAGGCGTCCTCGATGGCGTCCTTGAGCTCGAACTCCCGCATGCCCGGCCGGAGCACCTCCAGGACCCGCGCGTGGCCGGCCCCGGTGTGCTCGATGCTCCGCCGCATCAGCTTGATCTCCTCCGGCTCCTTCACCTCCCGCATCCGTGCGAGCGTGTCGTGGAGGTCGTTCACCTTGCAGCCATAGGACCGTTCCTGCGCCTCCGCGTAGTAGGTCATGACCTTCGGCTTCGGATCCGGCGAGGGCACGAACTGCCCGACGAAGTTGAGCCCGCCGTGGGCACAGGCACGGATCAGCGAGTGGCCCAGGCCCCGGTACGCCTCGTTCCGGCGCACCACGGCGATGCCGCTCGTCGCCTCGAGCATCTGGGAAGGAAGCTTCGCGCGCTCCCCCTCCCATTGCCCGCGCTCGAGGTCGAGCGGGCGGAGGAAGAGCACCTCCGGATCGGGCGAGGCGGGGTCGAGCAGCAGCGCCGCCCCCGGCTCGTCGATGCCGGTCAGGTAGTAGAAGTCCATGCCCTCACGCAGACCGTCGAATTTCGCCTCGTTCACGATGAGCGTGGCGCCGGTCTTCAGCTTGTCCATCAGCGCCTTCCGGCGGCGGCGGTACACGTCCGCGCCGAGCGTCCCGGTGGGGCCGATGGGCCGGGCCTCGGGAGCGACCGAGGGTGCCATGTACTTGCCGGCCGGGAACTGCTTCGGGACTTCCTGGACCGGGCCGGGGGATTCGGCGCCGAAAAGGACGAAGGCGAGGAGAGCGGGGTGCATGGGGGCGCGCAGCATCGCCGTGCAGCGGGTCCGGAGCAACGCCCGCGTGCGTGCCCTGCCGTCAACGGTGAGCGCTCACCGGCCACTGGTCAACGGGTAACCCCCGGCCGCGGCGTCGGACGGCGGGATCGGGGGCCGCGCGCTCGCCTCCGGTCGAGAGACGTCTTCGCCGCGTGACTCGCGGCACCGGCCCGGGCAGGCTCGGCGATCCTCGCTCCCCGGAGGTCGCTGGTGATTGGACTGTGCTCGTGGATCGTCGTGGGCCTGATCGTCGGCGCGATCGCGCGGGCGATCTTCCCCGGACGGCAGCCGATGGGCTGGATCGGCACGGCCCTGCTCGGCATGGCCGGATCGCTGGTGGGCGGGTTCCTGAGCTCGCTCCTCTGGCACGGGAGCATCCGGGTGTTCCACGTCGGCGGGTTCATCTCCTCGGTGATCGGCGCGCTGCTTCTTCTGTGGCTCGTCTCGCGGCGGCGATGAGACGGGAGAGTTCCGCGAAACGAAGCAGGAGGGCGCGTCCCTGCCCGCGCAGGACGCCAGCGAGCTCGCTCAGCGTGCCGCGACGACCTTGAGCTCACCGAGCAACGGCATGATCTCCGCGCTGCTCTCCTCGCCCAGCGTCAGGTGCGTCGCGTCCGCCACCGGCTGCCCGAAGGTCGGGTCGAGCTGGGTCCAGGTCCCCACCCAGGCCTCCACCCACTCGTGCCAGTAGAGCGCCGGCACCCCGTCCTCGTTCTGCACGTAGACCACGCCGTCCACCCGCCGCGCCGGGATGCCCAGGGCCCGGAGCAGGGAGATGCTGAGCAGGGAATGCTCGGTGCAGTCGCCGCGGAGCGTCCGCAGCACGTCCGTCGCCCGGTCGGCGCTCGCTCCGTAGTCCTTCTTCATCGAGCGGCCCACCCATGCCACGACCTTCTTCGCGGCGGCGTAGGCGTCGGTCTCTCCTCCGGCGATCTCCTTCGCCCTGGCGACGATGGCCGGGTTATCGGACTCCACCAGGATGGAGCTCTTGAGGTATTCGGCGGTGTCCGGCGGGTGCGCGCCTCCGCGCTTCACCAGCTTCGCCGGGTCCGGCGGCGCGGCGCGGATGGTGACCTCGGATTTGCCGCCGCCCAGGCTCTTGTAGCTCTGCCGGTCCGTCTTCCGGTGGAACTTCTCCGGAAAGCCCGAGAGGACCAGTGTCCATTCGCCGGGAACCTTCCGGGCCGCGGCCGACGGCGCCGCGGGGAGCGCCAGGCGGGTCAGGCTGAAGATCTCCACCTTGTCCAGGCGCTCGGCGACCGACTTCGGTTCGGCGCGGCCGATCATCGCCGAGCCGTAGGACATCTCCACCACCGCCCCGTCCGGCGCGACCACCGCCTGCATCGGGACCTTCTCCTTCTCGGAGACGATGGTCGCCCTGCGGAGCAGCACCGAGACGCCGTTCACCACCCGGCGCTCCTCGGAGACCGGGGTGGTGGTCATCCGGTACTGGCCGAGGTCGGTCCCGTCGAGCGCCATGCCCGAGACCTCCTTCCCCCTCAGCAGCGCCACCCGGAGCTGGTCGGCGTCCTCCACCGTTTCTTGTACCGCGGGCAGGGTGAACGTCTCCTCCGACTGGCCGGGGCGCTGCCGCTTCACCACGAAGCCGGTGGGCGTGGCCTTCCCGGTGAGCACCTGGTTCCCGCCGTCCCCCTCGTCCCTGATGACGAAGGAGAGCAGCTTCCCGCCCGGCCGGGATTCGTAGATGCGTACCTCGTGGTGGCGGCGCTCGGCGGTGTTGTTCCCCACCTTCGCCCGGAAGACGAAGTCCGCCACCGACCGGACCTCGGGCCTCCCGGCCACCACGTCCAGGTCGCTGAAGTACCAGCCCACCTTCTTGTCCACGAGGTAGAGGCCGAAGTACTCGCCGCCGTGGGGCCTGGGAGCGCGAAGCACGTCGGAGACGGGCTCGGCCGCCCGAGCTGCCCGGGGAGCGGCGAGGCAGAGGACCAGCGCGGCGACGAGGACGGCTGCCGGGCGGGTGCGCACTCAGAGCTTCTTCTTCAGGAGGATGAGGTCGTCCCCCACCTTGTAGAAGTCCCGGAACCGGGCCTCTTCCAGGTAGCGCATCGACTGATAGAAACCGCGGGCCGGCCCGTAGTCTTCCGTGGCCGAGGTCTCCACCCGCACCAGCCTGGCTTTCCGTCGCCGGAGGTCCCCCTCCATCGCCGCCACCAGCCCCGCGCCGATGCCCTTCCCCCGGAGCGAGGGCTCGCTGCAGATCCAGTACAGGTCGAAGGTACCGTCCGTCATCGGGGTCGGGCCGTAGCAGACGTAGCCGCCGAGCTGCCCGCCGATGAGGGCCACCAGGAGTTGGTAGTCCGGGTTACTCGGCTGCAACGCCAGGTCGATTACCTCGAGCGCGCAGCGCACCTCGTCGGGTGAGAAGTTCTCGATGCGATCGAGCAGCTTCGCGAGGCCTTCCCTGTCTTCTGGGACGGCGGGACGAATGTCCATGAGTCCTTTCGAGCGCGACGTCCACCAGACGGAGCGCCAGCGCCGAGTACTCGAGCCCGGCCGCTGCTGCGCTCCTGGCGAAACCCGCCTCGGGATGCAAGTCGCAGTTGGGATTGATGTCAATGACCCAGGGCTGACCGTCGTCGGAGAGACGCAGGTCCACCCGGCCGTAATCCCGACACCCGAGCGCCTCGAATGCGGCGAGCGCCGTGTCCACCACCCGCCCCTCCAACTCCCGCGTCAGGGTGCAGGGGACCGAGGGGCTGTCGATGCACTCGGGTGACGATGGCTCCCACTTCGCCCGATAGCTCACGATGTGTGGCCGCCCGGCGAAGGTCTGGCCGAAGCGGATCTCGGACAGCGGCAGCGCGGTCCGGGGCGAGTTCCCCAGGAGCGAGACGTACACCTCGCGGCCGGGAATGAAGCGCTCGACCAGCGCTGGCTGCTTGAAGGTGCGGAGCACGCGGCGGACCGCGTCCTTGAGGCTCCGCTCGTCCTCCACGACCGAGTCGAAGTCCACCCCCACCGAGGCGTCCTCGCGGGAGGGCTTCACGATCAGCGGAAAGGGAAGGTCCAGGTCCTCGAGCTGGGCCAGCCGCTCGACGACGCGGAAGGGGGGCGTGGGGACGGAGCGGGCCACCAACAGCTCCTTGGCCTTGTCCTTGTGGAGGGCGAGCCCCAGAGCGAGGGCCCCGGAACCGGAGTAGGGCAGACCGAGCAGGTCGAGGAGGGCGGGGACGGCCATCTCGCCCCGCGCATCACCCCCGATGGACTCGCAGAGGTTGAGGACCAGGTCGGTGGAGCGGGTGTTCAGGGGGGCGACGATGTCCGCGGGGCTCGGCCCCACGGCGAGGACCGATACCTCGTATCCGCCCTTCCCGAGCGCACGGGTGAGCTCGGCAGCCACCCGCTCCACGTCCGCCCTCGCCTCGCGTCCTGGGTCTTCCTCCAGTGCATCGGCGTCCGCGTTGTGCAGGAGCGTGATGTGCATGCAGTCGACTCGTGGATGTAGCACGATCTGCCGACACGATGCGCATTCGTGATCCGATTCACGGCACCCTCCCGGTCTCCGCAGACGAGGCGGCGGTCGTTGACAGCGTCTGGTACCAGCGGCTCCGGCACGTCCGGCAGCTGGGGTTCGGCGAGCTGGCCTTCCCCGGGGCGACACACACCCGGCACGCGCACTCGCTCGGAGCGATGCACGTGGTGGGGCGGCTCTTCGACACGCTCGCCGCCCGGAGCGACCTGCCCGAGGGCGTCCGCCAGCGATTCCGGGCGGCGGTGCGCCTGGCGGTCCTGTGCCACGACCTGGGGCACATGCCCCTCAGTCACGCCAGCGAGCACATCGCCCCGCCACGGGCCGCGCTGGGGCTCCCGGCCTGGACCGGCGACGACGGGGGACAGGCGCGGCACGAGGACTTCACGGTGAAGCTCCTCCTGGACACGGACCTCACCGAGCTCCTCCGGACCCGGCTCGGAGACCAGGGCATCACCGGCGAGGCGCTGGCGGCGCTGGTGACGGGGCGGGAACCGCCCGGTGGGCTGGACTTCCGGTACGGGGACGCGGACTGGGCACCGCTCCTGAGGGCCCTGGTCTCTGGCGAGCTGGACGCCGACCGGATGGACTACCTCCTCCGGGACTCGTTCTACACGGGGGTGAACTATGGCCGGTTCGACCTGGACTGGCTGGTGCAGAACCTCCACCCCGCCGAGCGGGACGGCCAGGTGGAGCTGGCCCTCTCCCGGAGCGCGGTGCTCGCCTTCGAGGACTTCCTGTTGAGCCGACACCACATGTTCCTGTCGGTCTACCTGCACCACACGGCGGTGAGCTTCGACTGGATGCTGGCGGCCTATTACCGGGAGGCCCCGGAGGAGTTCCAGATTCCAGCCGACCCGGACCGGTTCCTCCGGACGGACGACGTGGCCCTGCTCTGGGCGCTCCGGAACAGCCCGAACCGCTGGGCCCAGCGGATCGTCCGGCGCCAGGGCTTCAAGCTTCTGGCCCAGTTCACCGAGCGAGACGAGGGCTACGATCTCGCGGCCCTCGCGGCGGCCCTGACAAAGGCCGGAGTGGAGCACTTCACGGTCGAGAGCCGGGAGACGCTCTCCCGGTACTTCGAGGAGGGGGAGGGGCCGAGCCTGTACGTTCTGGACGAATCGTCGGGCCGCCTGACGCCCGTCGCCCGCTACACCCCGCTCTACCAGCGGTACGCCTCACCGGTGCGTCTGTCCCGGGCCTACGTCCTTCCAGACAGCCTGGATCGGGCGAAGCAGGCCCTCGCAGGAGTCACAGGAGCAAAGCTCGGCGATGCGGTAGGGTCCGCACGCAAGCGATGAGCGAGGCGATCCCCGGGATGCAGGAGGCGCCGCCGCCGGCGGAGCCCAAAGACGCCGCGGTCGTGGTGCTGGTGCGGATGGGGCCACGCGGGCTGGAGACGTTCTGGCTCCGGCGCGACCGCACCGTGTCCTTCGCCGCCGGCTTCTACGCCTTTCCGGGGGGCCGGGTGGACGCGGGCGACGCCGAGGTCCCGGTGGAGGGCGCGGGCCCTCCCGACTCGAGGCTGGTGGCGGCGGCGGCCCGAGAGCTGTTCGAGGAGACCGGGGTGCTCGCCGCGCGGGGGCGAACGCCGGAACCGGCCACCCTCGCCACTGCCCGGGCGGCCTTGCTCGAGGGCAAGGAGACCTTCGCCGCGGTGCTGAACCGCCTCGGCCTCCAGATCGACGCCCTGGACTTCGAGCCCGCGGGCCGGTGGGTGACGCCGCCCTTCATGCCCACCCGCTTCGACGCTCGGTTCTTCCTGGTCGAGGTCCCGCCCGGGACGCGGGCCGAGGTGTGGCCCGGGGAGGCGGCCGAGGGCAGCTGGGTCCGGCCGACCGACGCGCTCACCCTGTGGCAGGAAGGGCGGGCGCTGCTCCATCCTCCCAACCGTCACGCGCTGAACGTCCTCAGCCGGGTGCGGCGGACGGTGGACGCGGTGGCGTGGCTCGCCTCGCCCACGGCGGCGGACACCCGCATCGAGTTCCAGCGAGGCGTGCGGCTGGTGGCGCTGCGGACGCAGACCCTGCTCCCCGCCACGCACACCAACGCCTGGATCCTCGGGACGGGCGAGCTGCTCATCGTGGACCCGGGCGCTCTGGACCCGGCGGAGATCGAGCGGCTCACCAGCCACATCCGCGCCCTGGCGGCCGAGGAGTGCCGGCCGCTGGCGGTGGTGCTCACCCATCACCACCTGGACCACGTCAGCGGGGCGCGGGCGGTGAGCGAGCAGCTGGGAATTCCGGTGTGGTGCCACGCCCGGACCGCCGACCGGCTCCCGTTCCGCGCGGACCGGCTGCTGGAGGAGGGGGACGAGCTGGTGCTGGCGGGCGCGCCGGGGATGCGCTGGCGGG
>DASROG010000492.1:0-4130 GCA_035646995.1 Myxococcaceae bacterium | reverse complement strand
CCTGACCCGCCGCCGGCACCCTCTCGGGCAATCGGCGGGTCAGGTCCCCCCAGCCGATCTCCGGGGTGAGCGCCTCCATCTGCCGGAGGCTCGCCGGGAGGAGCCGGAGGATGCCGCTCTTCCGGACCAGCCACTGCAGGCCGCTCCGCGCGTACAGGAGCAGGAAGGCGCCCACGACGCGGAGCCGCCCCGGCCGGGGGAACAGGGCGAACACCATCCCCCGGAACAGCCGCTCGCCGAGCGAGCGCCGATGGGTGTGCTCCACCTTGGCCCGCGTCTCCTCGATGAGGACGTCGTACCTCACGCCCGAGGGACACGCGGTCACACACGCCAGACACCCGAGGCACTTGTCGAAGTGCGAGACCACGGTGGGCGTCATCGGGATCTTCCCGTCCCGGAGCCCGCGCATCAGGTCGATGCGACCGCGGGGGCTGTCCATCTCCTCGCCCCAGCTCTGGTAGGTCGGGCAGTGCGGCAGGCAGAAGCCGCAGTGCACGCAGTCCTCGATCGGATCCCGCTCCGCCATCCCACGCTCCCTAGAGTCCGCCCACGAACCGACCGGGCGCGAGCCGCCGCTTCGGATCGAGCCTCTGCTTGACTGCCTTCATCAGCGGAAGCGCTGCCGGCGGCGGACCCCAGACGTCGACCGCGGCGCGTACCTCGGGTGGGGCGGCATGGACGATGACGCTGCCTTCCGGGATCGCCTCGCGAGCCGCGCTCACCGCGGCGGCCACCTGGCCGGCCACGCGGACCTCTCCCGCGACGAAGGCCAGCCCCAGCGTCGGGTAGCAGACGCAGCGAGGGACCTCGAGCGCGGTGAAGAGCGAGCCGATGGCGGCGTTGGCCACCCGCTCGAGATCCATCGGCTGCGCTGCCAGCTTCGCCCGGAACTCGGCGGAAGACTCACGCGCGTCGTCGTGTCTCGCCCAGAACGCTCGGGCGGTTTCCGCGCCAAGCGACTCCGCGCTCCAGCCCTGGCGTGTGGCGAGCTCGAGGAGCTTCATCGCCTGCTGCCGTACGCCCGCCTCGAATCCCTCGAAGCGGACGCCCAGCTCGAACCGCCCGTCGAATCGGACACCCAGGTCATCTCCGCCCTCGTGGACCAGGGCCGCGACCGCGCCCGGCTCGAGCTGCGCCTCTCGCAGGGCGAGCACCACCCGCCGGACTGCATCGGCGTCCAGGTCGGGGAAGAGCACCGTCCGTTCCGTTTGGGGGCGAGGGTGGAGCCGGAAGGTGACGGTGGTGATGAGGCCCAGCGTTCCCAGCGAGCCCACCATGAGCTTGGGGAGATCGAAGCCGGCGACGTTCTTCACCACCTTGCCACCGGCCCGCGCCTCGGTGCCGTCGGCCCGGACGACGGAGATGCCGATGATGAGATCGCGGATGCTCCCGTACCGCGTGCGCCGGGGCCCGAAGGCGTTGGTCGCCACCAGCCCCCCCAGGGTCGCCCCGCTTGCCCAGGGCGCATCCAGCGCGAGCATCTGGCCGTCGCGAGCGAGGGTGTCTTGCAGCGACGCGAACCGCACGCCTGCCTCGACGATGACGATCTGGTCCAGGGGTGCGTACTCGACGATGCGCTCCAGCCGCTCGGTGCCGACCACCACCTCCACGCCGGCGGGCGGGGCCCCCAGGGAGAGCTCGGTGCCGCCTCCGAGGAAGAAGATCCGCTCCCCGTCGCGGTCTGCGCGGCGGAGCACCTCCGCTGCCTCGGACGGCGTCGCCGGGCGCTCCTGCCGTGCTGCGGCCAGCACATCCGGGCTCGCGGCGGCGGCGGTCATCCGCGGTCCGCGAGCCCGGCCACCTCGGTGGCGTGGGGGCGGTACGGCCCCGGGCGGTCACCGCAGAGCCGGGGGGTGGGGAACACCTTGCTCGGGTTGAACGTCGTGCCCGGATCGAAGGCACAGCGCACCTTCGCCATCGTGTCCAGGTCGGCGTCGGTGAACATCTCCGCCATGTACGGCGCCTTGTCCGCTCCCACACCGTGCTCGCCGGTGATCGAGCCTCCATAGCGGATGCAGAGCCGGAGGATCTCCCCGCCCAGCTCCTCCGCGGCGTGCTCCTGGCCGGGCACTTTGGCGTCATAGAGCACCAGCGGGTGCAGGTTCCCGTCACCGGCATGGAAGACGTTCGCCACCCGGAGCCCGCGCTCCTGCGAGAGCCGGGCGATCTCGGCCAGCACCCGGCCGACGTCCTTCCGGGGGATGACCCCGTCCTGCACGATGTAGTTCGGCGCGAGGCGGCCCATGGCGCCGAAGGCGCTCTTGCGGCCCTTCCACATGAGCATCCGCTCGTCATCGTCCTTCGGGACCCGGACCTCGAAAGCGCCGGTACGCCGGGCGATGGCCAGCGCCACCGCCGAGGTGTGCTCGGCCTCGGCAACGCTACCGTCCACGTCCATCAGGAGCGCCGCGCCCACGTCAGGCCAGTCGACACCGGTCGCAGCCACCGCTGCCTGGATGGCCAGCCGGTCCATCATCTCGATTGCCGCCGGGACGATGCCGGCGCCGATGATCTCCGAGACGCAGGTCCCCGCCTCGTCGGTGGAGGGGAAGGTGGCGAAGAAGGTGCGGGTGGCCTCGGGCTTGCGGAGGATGCGGAGCACGACCTCGGTCACGATGCCCAGGGTGCCCTCGCTACCCACCACCACCCCGAGCAGGTCGTAGCCCGGCGGGTCCAGGACGGGCCCGCCGATGTCCACCACCTCGCCGGGGGCGGTCACCATCCGTACGCCCCGGACGTGATTCACGGTGAAGCCGTACTTGAGGCAGTGCGCACCACCGGAGTTCTCGGCCACGTTCCCGCCGATGGTGCAGACGCTCTGCGAGGAGGGGTCCGGCGCGTAGTAGTAGCCCGCCGCGGAGATCTCCTTGCTCACGTCGAGGTTGATGACCCCCGGCTGGACCCGGATCCATCCGTTGTCGAGATCGATCTCGAGGATGCGCTTCATCCGCGAGAGCCCGAGCAGCACGCATCCGGGAACCGGCAGCGCTCCTCCCGACAGTCCGGTGCCCGCACCGCGGGGGACGATGGGCATCCCGGCCTCGACCGCGATCCGCACCACTGCCGCGACCTCCTCCGTCGAGGCGGGGAGAACCACCACGCTCGGAGCGGCCCGGAAGCTGGTCAGCCCATCGCACTCGTAGGTGCGCAGGTCCACCGGATCACGGATGACGTTCCTGTCCCCCACCACCGCGATCAGCCGACCCAGGACGCTCGGGGGCGGCGGGATGGGCGCCGCGGCCGGTGCGGCAGGAGTGACCAGCGACGGGGCCGACATGGCGCCCGAACCCTAGTCGAGATAGCGGTAGGCAGGCAGGGTGAGGAACTCGGGGAAGTTCGGGGTCAGCACCAGGCCGTCCAGGATCTCTGCCGCATCGCGGTATCGGCCTGGCCCCCCCTCGGTCAGCCTGGCGAGCTGGGCGTCGCGCGTGGTGCGGTAGAGCTCCTCCGTCGCCGGGCGTCCGTCGTCCAGCTTGGCCCCGTGGTGAATCCACTGCCAGAGCTGTGCGCGGGAGATCTCCGCCGTCGCCGCGTCCTCCATGAGGTTGTAGATGGCGGCCGCGCCGTTCTCCAGGAGCCAGGAGTTGATGTACTGGAGCGCCACGTCGACGTTGAGCCGGAAGCCGGCCTCGGTGATCTTCCCGTCCGGCACGGTGGGATCGGCGAGCTGGGCCGCGGTCACCTGGACCTCGGAGCGCAGCCGGTCCTTCTGGTGGTCCGTCGCCCCGAGCTTCTGGTCGAAGACCTCCTTCGCCGTGGGGACCAGGTCGGGGTGCGCCACCCAGGTGCCGTCGAAGCCGTCGTTCACCTCACGCAGCTTGTCCTCGCGGACCTTCGCCAGCGCCTTCTCGTTGATCTCCGGGTTCTTCCGGCTGGGAATGAAGGGCGCCATCCCGCCCATCGCGTGCGCGCCATGGATGTGGCACGACTTGACCAGCAGCTCGGTGTAGGCGCGCATGAAGGGGACGGTCATCGTCACCTGCGCCCGATCCGGCAGCAGCTTGTCCTTCCGGTTCCGGAACTTCTTGATGAAGGAGAACATGTAGTCCCAGCGGCCGGCGTTGAGCCCGCTGGCGTGCTCGCGCAGCTCGTAGAGGAACTCCTCCATCTCGAACGCCGCGGGAAGGGTC
>DASROG010000491.1:0-11385 GCA_035646995.1 Myxococcaceae bacterium | reverse complement strand
CGCGCCTCGCCCCGGTCGGGCGAGGGTCTCCGCAGCACCGCTGCGTGCCGGGTGAGCTCGCGGTTCCGGACCTCCCGCACGGGCGTCCCCGAGCAAACGCCCTCTGTCTTCGCTCACGTCCTCGATTCAAAGCCCAGCAAGCAAGGATGCAGATGGACGTTTGCTCGGGGACGCCCGTGCGGGAGGTCCGGGACCGCGAGCTCACCCGGCACGGAGCGGTGCTGCGGAGACCCTCGCCCGACCGGGGCGAGGCGCGCTGGTGAGGCGGACCCCGGCCAGGACCAGGACCCCGCCCACCGCGACCTCCCAGCCGATGGGCTCCCCCAGGACACCCCAGGCCGCGAGCGCGGTGGCCACCGGCTGCAGGTTGCTGAAGACCGCGACCTTGGAGGCGTCGGTCCGTCCGAGCGCCCAGTACCAGAGCAGGTAGCTCACCACCGAGGTGAGAAGGGCCAGGTAGAGGATGGCGCCCTTCACCACCGCATTCGCGCCGAGCACGAACTCGGGCCGCAGGACCCAGGGAGCGAGCGGCAGGAGCCACAGCGCGCCGGCGATCATCGACCACGCGGTGGCCCGCAGCGCTCCGTGCTCGCCGATGAAGGCCTTGCCCTCTGCCGTGTACAGCACCCAGGCGATGACGGCCCCCAGGATGAGCACGTCCCCGACGAACGCGCCGGAGAGCGCCCGGACCCCGTGGGCGAGCAGCAGCACCAGCGCACCGGCGAAGGCGAGGAGCAGACCCAGCCCGGCACGCGCGCTGGGGGCTTCCCGGCCCCGCAGCACCGAGTACAGGTACACCCCGATGGGCGTCAGCGCGTAGAGCAGCGACGCGTGCGCGGCGGTGGATCGCTGCAGGCCGGCGAAGAACAGCCCCTGGTTGAGGGGGCCGGCCAGGAACCCGAGCAGCAGGATCGCGGGGACCGCGCGCCGCGGAGGAAGCGCCGGACCGGGCAGGACTCCCACCAGCAGGGCGAACACCGCTCCGCTCAGCAGGAAGCGCCAGAGCACCAGGGTCGAGACCGGCACCTCGGCCAGCGCACGCTTGGCGACCAGGTACGTCCCACCGCTGATCACCGTCTGGAGGAGGAGCGCGGCGACCACGCCGGCCCCCAGCCCGCCTCGGGCGTGCACCGGCTCCGGCTCGACCGGACTGGACGCGCTCAGCGGGGAGGAAGTCGGGCGAGGGCCCATCGAGCGGCGTCACTCACCACGGCGCTCGGGTCGTGCGCCAGCTTTTCCAGCACCGGCCGGGCGGCAGGGTCGCGCGCAGCCCCGAGCGCGTAGGCTGCGTTCCGTCGGAGCCCGTCGTACCCGGCCCTGGCGAGGGCGGTCCCGGGCACCAGCTCGGCGTAGCGCTCGGGAGTCATCGCTGCGAGACCGCGGGCATCCAGGCCCGCCACCGGCCGGGGGAGGAAGCGGGTTCCCGGGGCAGGGAGAGGCGCGGCGTTCAAGGGACAGACGTCCTGGCACACGTCGCAGCCGAAGACGTGCGGCGCCATCGCTTCCCGGTGCTCCGGCGGCACCGGACCCTCGTTCTCGATGGTCTGGTACGAGAGACACGCGCGGGAGTCCACCCGGCCTGCGCCGTCGAGCGCGCCGGTGGGACAGGCGTCCACGCACAGCCGGCAGCTCCCGCAGCGGTCCGCGGGCGGGCCGTCCCCGTACGCGTCCATCTCCAGCTCCACCAGGAGCACCGCCAGCACCACCCACGAGCCGAAGCGCGGCGTCACCAGGCACCCGTTCCGGGCGATGACCCCCAGCCCCGCGCGCGCGGCCCAGACCTTCTCCATGAAGGGGCCGTGGTCGACCGAGCCGTAGGTGCGCAGATCGGGCCACTCGGCCCGGAGCAGCCGGCGGAAAGTACGGAGCCGGTCTCGCATCGTCGCGTGGTAGTCCCGCCCGCGCGCGTACCGGGCGATGGGCGACGCCTCCGGCGCAGCGGCCTCCGTCCAGTAGTTGCACGCGAGCGCGACGACGGTCCGCGCCTCGGGGAGCAGCCGCCGCGGCTCGAGCCGGTCCGCGGCGCGCTCGGCGATCCAGTCCATGTCCGCGCCCATTCCGGCCGCGAGCCAGTCGAGCAGCACCGCCGGAGGAATGGGCTCGGGCCGCGCGAAGCCACAGAGGTCGAATCCGGCCTCGAGCGCCAGGCCCCGCACCCGCTCGGCAGGAGCGACGGCCCTCAGGGCGAGGGCTTCCCGCCCGGAATCCACGGCACGTCCTTCACTCCCGCACGGTGGTTCGCCGCCCGCGCGAGGACGAAGAGGAAGTCGGACAGCCGGTTGAGGAACCGGAGCGTCAGCTCGTCCACCTGACCGTCGCGGAAGAGGGGCACCACCGTCCGCTCGGCCCGGCGGCACGCGGTCCGCGCGAGGTGGAGGGCGGCGCTGGCGGGCGTTCCTCCGGGAAGGATGAAGTGCGTCTGCGGAGGGAGCTCGCCCTCGAGGCTGTCGATCCGGCTCTCCATCAGAGACACCCACTCCTCGCGGATTTGGGGGATGTGTGCAGCGGCCCGGGTACCGCGAGGGGTGGCGAGCACCGCGCCGACGGTGAACAGCTGGTCCTGGAGGTCCTGGCACCACGGGTCGAGTGCGCCGAGCCCCGCCGCCCGCGCGACCCCGAGCGCGGCGTTCAGCTCGTCCACCTCTCCGTAGGCCGCCACCCGGGGATCGTCCTTGGGCACCCGCCCGCCTCCGAAGAGGCCGGTCTGCCCGCTGTCGCCGGTGCGCGTGTAGATCTTCATCCCGGTACGTGCGCACCCTACGTCCAGGTGCCGGCCGCACGGAAGTCGGTGGTCGGGTCCCCGTGTCTGGTATGAGGGCCCGCCGCCCGCGCTGGCTCATCGACGTGAACCACCCTCCCGAGAACGGCGGCCGACGCGCCGGTCCGTGGCTGATCCTCGCCGCCGCCACCCTGTGGTCGACCGCCGGGGCGGCGATCAAGCTCTGTCAGCTCAGCGGATGGCAGATCAACTTCGGGCGATCCGCGGTGGCCGCGCTCTTCCTCGCCGCCCTCCTCCCCGGCGCCCGGCGGCGGCCGGACCGCGCGGTCGCCGGAGTGGCGGTGGCCTACGCCTTCACGGTCCTGCTCTTCGTCCTGGCGAACAAGGCGACCACCAGCGCCAACGCCATCTTCCTCCAGGACACCGCTCCGCTCTGGGTCCTGCTCCTGAGCCCCGTGCTCCTCCACGAGCGCCCGTCGCGCGGCGAGCTGCTCTCGGCGCCGCTCTTCCTGGTCGGCCTCCTCCTCTTCTTCCTGGACCGGCTGTCACCCGGACAGGCGGTGGGCAACGTCATCGCGGTGGCCTCGGGCGTGGCATTCGCCCTGTGCATCCTCGGGCTGCGGAAGCTCGGGGACCGGAACGTCGGCGCCATCGTCTGGGGGAACGCGCTGGCTGCGCTCCTGTCGCTCCCGATGGCCCTCCGAGGGCCGGCCCCCACCACCCGCGACCTGGGGATCGTCCTCTTCCTCGGGGTCTTCCAGCTCGGCGCCAGCTACGCGCTCTTCGCCCGCGGCGTGAGGCACACCCCGGCGGTCGAGGCTTCGCTGCTCGCCCTCATCGAGCCGGTGCTCAACCCGGTGTGGACCTACCTCCTCGCCGGCGAGCGGCCCGGGCCCTGGGCCATCCGCGGCGGGGCGATCATCCTCGCTGCCACCCTCTGGAGAACGCTCGCCCCCTGGGTGGAGGCACGCCGGCGGACCGCCCCAGGCTGAGCCTCACCGCCGGCGCGCCCCGCGCGCTTCCGCAGGCGTCCCCCTGGTGCGGGGGGCTGCGTCGTGCGGGGGCTGAGCCTGGCGACTAGAACGCGGTCCGGATGCCGAAGCGGAAGGCCACGTCGAGCGCGGGCCCGTCCGGGAACGGGTCCTCGACGACCCCGACCCACAGCTCGGTGCGGGGATCGATCCGGTACATCCACCCGAAGTCGATGCTGAAGTCGACCAGGTCCATCGGCCGCAGACCCGTGCCGTGGAACGGCGGCGTCTGCACGAAGAGGTTGGCGTAGAGGAAGTTTCGCCAGCTCAGCCTGACCCGCGTGCCTCCCGAGAACGAGAGGAAGAACGTCTTCTCGTACGCGGCGAGCGTGCCGGTCTTCGGTGTGAAGCCCACGCCGATGGAGCCGCTCACCGTCGCGAAGGGGAGGACCGGCGCCTCGCCCATCAGGATCAGCCCGGTCTGCAGCGTGCCCGCCCGGTACCCGGGAGCGGTGGAGGTGGGCAGCCCGAGCACGAGGAGCACCTGGGCGTGGTTCCCGAGCATGCGCCCCACCCCGATGCGGCTGTCCCCGATGCCCAGGTCCACCGGGCCGTACTCGATGTTCCGTCCCCGCTCGTAGGTGATGGAGTACCGGTACTTGTTGATCGGCCGCAGCTCGCGGGCGTTGTACTGCACCCCGAGCACCGAGTGGTACCAGTCGATGAACCGGTCCATGAAGCCGTCGTACGCGCCCTGGATCTGCACCTGCCCGAACACGAACCACCGGTCGTCGATGCGCCGGGTGAGCCACACCTGGAAGCGCCCGAGCTCCGCGTCCAGGATCACGCTCCTGCCGCCCGACGCGTAGAGCTCGATGGCGCTCGCGTAGTCGAGGGAGAAGCTGAGGCCCCAGTCGCCACGCGGCATCATCAGCGGCGGGGCGAAGAGCACGCTCCGGTTGGCCTCGATGGGATTCTGCGGCGCAAAGGGAGGCAGCCCGGAGAAGTCCGGCGGCGGGAGGGGAGCTTTGGCCGCCAGCACGCCGAGGACGAGGAGGGAAAGCATCGAGGACCGGCCCGAGGCCGGACGCGGACTAGAGCAGCCGTTCGAATTCCTCGAGTGAGCGGTTCCAGACCGGCACCCCGCAGTACCGCGGCCCCTCGGGACAGAAGGGAGTCACCCCGGCCTCCTTGCGCAGCGTGCAGGGCGGGACCAGGTGCGCAGCGATGCGCGGGTGGACTGCCCGGACCTGCCGAACCTCCTCGACCGACGCCCGCCAGATCTCCTCCTGCGCGGTGTAGCAGAGTCGGTGCACCCACTTGTGGTGGAAGTGCAGCAGCTCGCCGGACTCGAGGAAGCGGATGGGGAAGGCGTTGGGGAGGAGGTACAGCGCCAGCTCGGGCTCGACCCCGGCATCCACCAGCCGCTCGATGGCCACCCAGGCCTCGGCGCAGGTGCGAGTGAACAGGTCGAGCGCCTCGGGAGCCTCGGCCAGGAGCGCGGGGATGATCACATCCGGCTCCCCCGGGACGAAGGTGGCCTGGAGCACCGGGCGGCTGGCCGGCGTCATCCGATGCCGCTGGTCCTGGCTGTCCGCGGCGTGGCTGAGCTTCTTCTGGAAGGTATAGCTCGCGTGGACGAGCGTCCGCATGAGCTTGCCCTGCGTGCCGAGCTGCAGCGCCTCGGACAGGTAGGGGTTCTGCCGGGGCGAGAGTACCCGCTCCAGCGCGGCCGAGTCGTCGAGCGCGGCGCGGGGGAGCCCGAGCACGTTGCGCACCGCCTGGGCGATGGCCGCCTCACCCCGGGCGCTCCAGTCAACGAGGGTGCTGATGCGGTCCTGGAGCCCGGCGTCGAACTCGGTCCGGTGCGTCCGCGCCTCGTCCCCGCCCACCGCGAGCGCCCGTCCGGTCTCGCGCAGCGCCCGCGCCTCGTGAGTGGACTCGAGCGGAAGCGGATCCTCCACGTCGCGGAAGAAGAGCGGGTCGACGGCCTCCACCTCGCGCACCATGGCCGCGATGACCTCGCGCGCCTCGGTGGGGACGTCATAGGCGGATGCGAGCCGGTGGTACCGGTGGAGGGTGAGCCCGGAGATGGTGTGGTACAGGTGGGCGAAGGTCCCGATGGGCAGGACGTAGCGGGCCACCTCCTGGCAGCGCTTCTTGAGCGTGCCCGCCCACTTCTCGGGCGTGCGGCGGCGGCCGGGGAACAGCCGGTAGAACTCGGCCTCCGCCCGGGGAAGGACGAGGGCACCGATCCGGGCGTAGGCGGCCATCTGGCTCTCGACGACGCCGCGGTAGATCGCCTCCTCCCGCTCGGGAAGGGCCGGGACGATCACCCGCTCCGGCTTCACCTCCACGTAGCGCTGGCTGACCTGCTCCGAGTTGTAGAAGGGATGGGCGTGCAGCACGCTCCAGATCAGCTGGCGACTCACGTTCTCCAGGCTGAACTGGAAGGTGGCGTGCTGGAGGGTGGTGTGGTGGCCTGCCTGGTAGGTCTCCCGGGCGATCCGGTCGCGCACGGCGCGGGCCTTCTCGTCCTTTCGCACGTCCTCGGCCTTGATGATGCGCGGGCTGTAGCAGGTGCGCGCGGCCGCCACGGCATTGTCGAACGGCTCGACGAAGCCGTTGGTGAGCCGGACGATGGGCGGGGCAGAGCGAAAGGAAAAGGCCGACGACATCTCCCCTTCTTCTTGCACGCCCGCCCGACGTCTCGCCATCCCTTGCGACCGGCGGTCCGCCCTGACGTTCGCCGCATACACGCGGGTCGGAAGGGCCCCGGAAAGTTGCAGCACCCAGGGGGCGGCGTCTGGGATGGTGCCGGCCATGGCCTTCAAACTCCTCGACCGCGCCCGCCGCGCCCTGCTCGAGCTGGGCTTCCTTCCCGACTTCCCGGCTGCCGCCGAGGCCCAGGTCGCCGCGGTGCAGCGCGCCGGCCCGCCCCGGGCCGACGCCGAGGACCTCCGGGGCCTCCTCTGGTCCAGCATCGACAACCCGGACTCCATGGACCTGGACCAGCTGGAGTGGGCCGAGACCCTCCCGGACGGAAGCATCCGCCTCCTGGTGGCCATCGCCGACGTGGACGCGCTGGTGCCGCAAGGCTCGCCACTCGACGTCCGGGCAGGAGCGAACACCGCGTCGCTCTACACCGGCGCCGCCATCTTCCCGATGCTCCCCCGCCCTCTCTCCGAGGACCTCAGCTCACTCCTTCCGGACGTGGACCGGCTGGCGGTGGTCATCGGCTACCAGGTGCATCCGGACGGCCGCGTGGAGGACGAGGGCGTCCGGCGGGCCTGGGTCCGCAACGAGGCGAAGCTGAGCTATCCTGAGGTCGGTCCGTGGCTCCAGGGCGAGGCCCCGGTGCCCCCCCGCGTGGCGGCGGTCGCCGGGCTCGAGGAGCAGCTCCGGCTACAAGACAGGGCCACCCGCGCTCTCCGGGCGGCGCGCGAGCGAGCCGGCGCGCTCATGCTCCGGACCATCGAGCCACGGCCGGTGATGTCCGACGGGCGGGTGCTGGACCTCGAGGCCATCCCCGACAGCAGGAGCCGCGAGTTCATCGAGGACCTCATGGTCGCGGCCAACGGGGTCATGGCGCGTCTCCTCGACGCCTCCACCCGCTCGTCGCTGGCCCGCGTCGTCCGGCGGCCGAAGCGCTGGGACCGCATCGCGGCCCTCGCTCAGGAGCTGGGCACGGCGCTCCCCTCCGAGCCGGATGGCGTGGCCCTCTCGCGCTTTCTCGAGCGCCAGAAGAAGAAGGACCCACTCCACTTCCCCGACCTGTCGCTGGCGGTGATCAAGCTGCTCGGCCCCGGCGAGTACGTGCTGCGTCCGGCGGGCCAGGAGGCGCCGGGACACTTCGGGCTCGCGGCGAACGACTACAGCCACTCGACCGCGCCCAACCGCCGCTATCCGGATCTGATCACCCAGCGGCTGGTGAAGGCGCTGCTGGCCGGTGCCCCCTCGCCGTACAGCGATGGCGAGCTCGACGGCATCGCCCAGCACTGCACCCGGATGGAGGCGGCGACGCGCAAGCTCGAGCGCCTGATGCGGAAGGTCATCGCCGCGCTCCTCCTCCACGACCGGGCGGGCGAGGTGTTCGAGGGTCTGGTGACCGGCGTGACCGAGCACGGGACGTTCGTGCGGCTCCTCAAGCCACCGGCGGAAGGCCGGGTGGTGCGGGGCGAGAAGGGCATGGACGTGGGCGACCGGGTCCGCGTCCGCCTGCTCGCGACCGATCCGGAACGAGGCTTCATCGACTTCGGCCGGGCCTGAAGCCGTGGCCAGCGAGCCGGACCGGAACTGGGAATGTCGATCCCACGGGTGGACCTTACTTCCCCGACGGGAGGCAGTCGGCCGGCGGATTCACCTCGAACGTGGAACGCAGCCCATCGAGATCGTGGGCATCGTCGCCCACGACAAGCAGTGGGGTCTCGATGCCGACGACCACAGCTCGCTCCGGGCGCAGCTCTACGTCCCGTGGACGCAGGCATCAGACGGGCTGATCTCGCTCCTCTCCGGCGGCGTGGGAGTGACCGTGCGAACGGAGGGTGATCTCCGGCAGACGCTCGTCGCGCTCCGCGCGGCGATCGGGGGACTGGACGGTCAGTACGCCCTGTTCGGGGCTCAGACGATGCCGGAGATCGTCACCGAGTCGCTGGGTCGGCAGCGGTTCACGATGGTGCTCTTCGCCATCTTCGCCGGGCTCGCGCTGCTCCTCGCCGCGATCGGCATCTATGGCGTGGTCTCGTATCTCGTGGGGCAGCGGACCGGCGAGCTGGGCCTCCGCATGGCCCTCGGCGCCCAGCGGAGGGACATCCTCCGGCTGATCCTCGCCGCCGGCGGACGGTTGACGGGGATCGGCATCCTCCTGGGCACCGGCTGTGCGCTGGGGCTCACCCGCTTGATGGAGGGGCTGCTCTACCAGGTCAGGCCCACCGATCCGCCCACGTTCATCGCCGTCGGTCTCGGGCTGGTCCTCGTGGCGCTGGGGGCGTGCGCCGTGCCCGCGGGGCGTGCCTCGCGGGTCGATCCGATGGTGGCACTGCGGCAGAACTAGCGCTCGCTCCAGCTACCCTGTGGAAGCGTCAGCGCGGCGCCCGGACGCTCTCGGGCTTCCGGGCGAATGGTCGTCCCCGCCGGTCGGGCCGCTGCCCGCTGGTGTCGCGTCGTGCCGCCCCGCCGAGCACGCCCTCCAGGAGCCGCGCCGCCGCCTGCTGGAACCGGTCCACGTCGTCGAACGAGCGCGCGACCAGGAGCGCGCCCTCGAGGCCGGCGACCAGCAGCCGCGCCTCCTCGCGCGCTCCGGCGGGGAGCTTCAGCTCGCCGCTCCGCCGTCCCGCCTCCAGCACACCGGCCAGCCACCGCTCGTTGGCGTCGAAGAACGCCTGGAGCGCCCGCTGCATCGGCGCCGGCAGGGTGGTGTGCTCGGCGGCGAGCATCCCGCAGAGGCACATCCGGTCCTTCCGGAGCACGCTCCCGTAAAGATCCACGTAGCCCTGGAGGAGGCCCCGGGCGTCGCGCCCGCTGTGCGAGAGCGCGTCCAGCGCCTCGTCGAAGGTGACCTGGTAGCGGCGGACCAGGCTCAGCCCCAGGTCCGCCTTGGTCGGGAAGTGGTAGTGCAGGCTCGCCTTGGTGATCCCCACGTCCGCGGCCACGTCGGCGTAGCTGAAGCCGTTGAACCCCCGGGTCTGGATGAGGCGTTCGGCCACGTCGAGGATGCGCTGCGAGGTCCCGGAGGAGCGGGGGCGGGCCATTCGGGCGTCCACCCTAGCACCCCTCCCTCCGGGTGAATGGACTATCTATCTACTAGTTGGTAGAAGAACCCATCCCAGAACGGAGGAGGGACCGATGGGGAAGCCGAGCGAGCGGAAGTCGTTTTTCCGGCCGGACGAGACGCGGGAGTTCCCGCGCGGGAAGGCCGAGATCCTCAACATCGGCGACGGAGCCGTGGGACGCCTGGTGTTCCAGCCCGGCTGGCGCTGGTCGGATCACGTGAAGCCGCTGGCGGGGACACGCAGCTGCGAGGCACCGCACTTCCAGTACCACCTGTCGGGGAGGCTCGCGGTGCGGATGGACGACGGCACCGAGTTCATCGCCGAACCGGGCGAGGTGACCGCGCTCCCGAGCGGCCATGACGCCTGGGTGGTGGGGGACGAGCCGGTGGTGGTCATCGACTGGTACGGGGCGAGCAACTACGGAAAGAAGGCCTGAGCAGGAGGAGGTCCCATGAGGAAGCTGATGGATTGCCGGGAATTTCCCAGCGAGTCGAAGTGCACCCTGACCATCGCCGGCGAGGAGGACGAGGTCGTCCGCGCCGCCGTGCTCCACGCCGTGGACGTGCACGGACACCGCGACACGCCCGACTTCCGGAACGAGCTCCGGAGATCGCTCAAGCCCGAGCCTCAGCCTGGAGGGCGCTGACGACGAAGCACGTGAGCGATCTGCCAGACGTTGCCCCATCGGTCCCGCACCATCGCTCGCCGGTCGCCGTACGGGGCGTCGAGCGGTGGCTCGAGGGTCACCGCGCCGGCGGTGACGGCCCGCCGGTAGGTCTCGTCCGCGTCGTCCACGTACACGTAGAGGAACCCGGGGAAGGCCTCCCGCGCCCCGGCCGGGGTCACCATCACGAGCGAGTCCCCGATCCGCATCTCGGCCGGCCGGTCACCGTGGACCGCGCCGGTGGCGTCGAACACGGTGCGCAGGAACTCCACCAGTCCGCCGGCGTCCGCCACGACCAGCCGCGGCGTCACCGAGTGGAAGCCGGGCCGGCCCACGCGACGCAGCATCCCTTCCTCACCTCAGCGCCTCGTCGCCATCACTTGGCGGCGGCCTTCTTGTCCTTGCCCTTTCCCCAGACCTTCTTGCACGAGGGGCTCAGCGACGTCTCGTTGTCCTTGAGGCACTGCATCACCCGGCCCTCGCCTCGCTCCACGCTGGCGCAGAGCTTGTCCGTGTCGGCCTTGCAGGCCTTGTAGAACGCAGTGAGCTTCTTGCTCACGTCGTCCTTGCAGGCCTGCGAGAGCTGGTCCGTCTTCCCTTCGAGGCAGGCGAGGATCCGACCGTGCCCGGGCTCGACTCCGGGACAGAGCTTCGCGAGGTCCGCCTTGCAGGGCTTTCCAGGCTCCAGGCCCTGCGCGAAGACGAGGGGAGTGGCAAGCAGGAAGCCGGCGCCGAGCAGCGTCGACCAGAGGGACCGATGACGGGACGACATGGCTCTTACGCTCCTGGCGAGAGCGCGCAGACCGACCGTGGGCGAGCACGTCCCGCCGAGGGTTGAGTCCCCCGGTACCCGCCGGTTGTCCAGGGGTGTCGACCCGCGTCGTTCTCGGAACGGCAATGACCGCTCAGACGAGCGCCCAGCCGCCTTCCGCCTCGCGGGCCACGCCCTCCCCCTTGAGCTTCTCCAGGATCGCGAAGGTGCTCCGCTCGGCGAGGTAGGGCACTGCGCTCGGCGTGTCGGCGTAGGCGTCCGCGGAGAGCTCCTCCAGCGGACGGGCGATGCTGCTCAGCGCGGCCTGCACCCGGCGCTCGCGCATCGCCCGGTGGTCCAGCATCGCCGTCAGCGCGCTGGGCCCGTCCGGCAGCGGCGGGCCGTGCGCCGGGTACACCGCCCTCACCGGCAGGTCCCGGAGCCGGGCCAGCTGTCGGAGGTACTCGGCCATGTCGCCCTCGGGCGGGTCGATCAGGATGGTCCCGTGC
>DASROG010000490.1:0-11178 GCA_035646995.1 Myxococcaceae bacterium | reverse complement strand
CTCGTGTACAGTCCTCCGCCCCCGTGCGCCACCTTCATCTGCCCATTCTCCTCCTGAGCGTGCTCGCCGTCCGGACCGCGCTGGCCTACGTCCCGGCGCCCGGTGCCATCTTCCGGCACCTCCTGACTGGAAGGGACGAGCAGCGCATCAGCAACGCTCGCGTGGACGGGACGCTCATGCTCTCCGGTGGCGCCTCGTCGGATGCCGGCGGCCAGGGAGATCTACAGTCCGATGCCCGGGTCTATCTCAAGCTGCCCGGTCGCTGCCGTCTGGAGACGAGCGGGCCGGAGACCGGCAAGCTCGCGGTGGTGCAGTCCGGCGGCCAGCTCAAGAACGAGGGTCCGTCCGTGGCGGCGCTGGGCGTGGGACTGGGGGAGGTGTGCGCGCTCTTCGGAGCTCGCAGCGCGGGCGACGGTCGGACGGAGCTGGAGACGCACCTCCGCAAGCGCGGCGTCAACACCGGCGCCTCGTGGCTGGCCCGCTTCGGCGGCCAGGTGGCCTACGTGGTTGGCGGCCAGAAGGACGCGGACGCGCAGTTCTGGGTGTTCAAGGACAGCTGGCTCCCCGCGCGCATGCGCTGGAGCGAGGGCGGGACCCAGTGGGACGTGCGCTTCGTGGACTACAACTCGCCGGCCGGTGACTGGTTCCCCCGTGTCGTCGAGGTCTCGCGCAACGGCGAGCGACAGGCCCGCTTCACCACCCTCTCCGGCGACCCGCGGGCGAACGTCCCGGACCGCCTCTTCTGAGGCCCGGGGGACGGGTCGTGGAGGAGCTGGCCTCGGTCGCGGTGGGGCGCCCGGTGAAGGGGCCCTTCACCTACCTCGTCCCGGCGGAGCTCGAGGGACGGCTCCGTCGCGGGCAACGGATCCTGGTTCCGTTCGGCCGGGGAAGGGCGCTGGGCTTCTACCTCGGCCCGGGCCGCCCACCGGAGGGCGGCGGGGCGCTCAAGCCGGTCTCGGCGCTCCTCGAGGACACCCCGGCGCTCCCCGGAGACGTGCTGGCTCTGGTGGAGTTCGCTGCCGGCTACTACCGCCACCCGCTGGGAGAGGCGCTGCGGGCGGCGCTCCCTCCCGGCCTGGCCGACCCCTCGGAGGGACCGGAGCCGAGCCCGGACGTGGTGCGCACGGTGGTGGTGGTCGGCGCGCCGTCCGTGGAGGCGCTCCGGCGGGCGCCGGCCCAGGCGGCGACACTGGGCTACCTCCTCGCCGTCGGAGGCAGGGCCGAGCTGGACGAGCTGGGTCGCGCGGTCCCCGGGGCGCGCGCCGCCGTCCAGCGGCTCGTGGAGCGCGGCTGGGTGCAGGTGGAGGAGCGCGCGCGCGAGCCCATTGTCGCCGAGGGGCTCGGGCTTGCGCGTCCGAAGCGGCTCACCCAGGCACAGGCCGTGGCGCTGAACGAGCTGCAGCGCGCGCTCGACGGCGGCGGCTTCCAGCCCTTCCTGCTCCAGGGTGTCACCGGCAGCGGGAAGACCGAGGTGTACCTCCAGTCCGCGGAGCACGCGCTGGCGCGGGGTGGGGGAGCGCTGGTGCTGGTGCCGGAGATCGCCCTCACCCCACAGCTGGTGGGCCGCTTCCGCAGCCGCTTCGGGAGCGCGGTGGCGGTGCTGCACAGCGGGTTGCGGGACCGCGAGCGGCTCCTCCACTGGAAGGCCCTGCGGGCGGGCACCGTCCGCCTCGCCGTGGGCGTGCGCTCCGCGGTGTTCGCCCCGGTGCGGGACCTGGCGCTGCTGGTGGTGGACGAGGAGCACGACCCGTCCTTCAAGCAGGACGAGAAGCTCCGCTACCAGGCCCGGGACCTGGCCGTGGTCCGGGCCAAGCAGGCCGCTGCCACCGTGGTGCTCGGCTCGGCGACCCCCTCGCTGGAGACGATGGAGAACGCCCGGCGCGGGCGCTACCGGCACCTCCGCCTTCCGGCGCGAGTGGACGACCGACCGATGCCGCGCGTGGAGCTGGTGGACCTCCGCCGGGTCCGGCCCCGTCCGACGGGGATGCCGGAGCAGCCGCCGGCGCTCTCCCCGCCGCTGGTGGACGCCCTGGGGGAGGTGCTCGGCCGTGGACAGCAGGCCATCCTCTTCCTCAACCGCCGGGGGCACTCGGCGGCGCTGGTCTGTGAGGCCTGCGGACAGGGAGTGCCCTGCAGCCGCTGCGACGTCTCGCTCACCTTCCACCTCCGGGCTCGGAACCTCCAGTGCCACTACTGCGGCGAGGCCAGGCCCGTGCCTGACCGCTGCCCGGCGTGTGGCGGGTCGCTGGTTCCGGTGGGCGCGGGCACCGAGCGCATCGAGGCCGAGGTCGCCGAGCGGTTCCCCTCCGCGCGGGTCGCCCGGCTCGACCGGGACGCCGCCACCACCGCCGAACGGCTGACCGAGCTCCTGTCGCGCTTCGCCCGCGGAGAGGTCGACGTGCTGGTGGGTACCCAGATGGTGGCCAAGGGACACGACTTCCCCGGCGTGACACTCGTTTGCGTCGTCTCGGCGGACACCTGGGTCACCAGCTGGAAGGTGCGCTCGGCGGCGCGGGGCGGGGGCAGGAGCCGGGACGGGTGCTGGTGCAGACCTGGAACCCCGATGCCGATGCCGTCGCCCGCGTCCCCGAGCACGACTACGACGGATTCGCCGAGCACGAGCTGGCCTGGCGCGAGGCGCTGGCCTGGCCGCCATTCAGCCGCCTGGTGGCGGTGCGAATCGAGGGCGAGGACCCGCGGGCGACGGCCGCCGTGGCCCGGAGGCTGGGCGACCGGCTGGCCGTGCTCCTGCCGGGTCCGGATACCGGGGTCCGCCTCCTGGGTCCGGCCCCCGCCCCGCTCGCGCGACTCCGCGGAAAGAGCCGGTGGCAGCTGCTGCTCAAGGCACCCCGGCATGCCCTGCTCGGGCCGCTGCTGGATCAGCTGGAGCGCGACCTCGAGCTGCTCCCGGCGGCGGTCCGTGTCGTCCTCGACGTAGACCCGGGGGCGATGCTGTAGGCTAGCGTCGAGTCCCGAAGAGACCGTGGCGTCCCCGCTCCTCCTCGTCCACGACGACCTAGCCACCATCGCGCTCGTGCGCCGCACGCTGGTTCGCGCGGGGCACACGGTGGAGCTGGCCACCTCGACGGCCGACGCGCTCACCGCGGCCACCACGCTCCAGCCCGCGCTGGTGCTGCTGGCGCCGGGCGTGGAGAGCGGGCGGGGTGCAGCGCTCCTCCAGGAATTGCACGCGCGGCCCGAGACCGCCCGCCTCAGGATCCTGCTGCTCGGGCGGATGGTGGACGGGCACCGGGGGTCGGTGCTGCCCACCCCGTTTCGCGCCGAGACCCTGCTGCACGCGGTGGACGAGGCGCTGGCGGCCGAGCCTCCGGCCGACGAGCCGGTGACGGACATGTTCGGGACCGGGAGCGGGCCCATCTCGCTCGCGGTGGGCCCGGAGACGATGGATCTGGACTGGGAGCCGCCGACCGGGCCGATGCTGTCGTCCGGGTACGAGCCGGTCCTGGAGCCGGTACTCGATCCCGCCGAGCTCGCGCCGGCCGCGGTTCCCTTGCCGGCGCCCGACCGCCCCGAGACCTTCGACGCCGGCCCGCTGCTCGAGGGCGAGCCGGAGCTCGAGCCGGAGCTCATCGGCGAGGACGAGATGCTCCAGGCGGCGGAGGAGCCGCCCCCTCGGGTTCCCGGCCTCGATCCCGAGCTGGAGCACACCTCGCCGGCGCTGGCCGTCGCCGCGGGTGCCTGGAGCGCGACCACCGACGACCGGCTGGCGCCGCTGGGGAAGGGCGGCTCGAGCGCCTCGGCACTGCTCGAGGACATCGCCTCCGAGGCACGCGCCCGCGAGGACCAGGCCCGGGCCGCGGAGCAGGCGCTGGCAGAGGCGCAGCGCCTTCGGGCCGAGGCCGAGGCGCATGCCGAGACCCGGGCTCGCGACGCCCGCGAGGCCTCGGCCGCGGCGCTGGCCGCGCGCATCGACGCCGACGAGTCACGGACCCGAGCGGAGGCAGCGCGGGCGGACGCGGCGGCCGCCCGGGCCGAGGCGGACGCCTCCCGGGCGGAGGCGGCCGCGGCGCGGGCGCTCTCCGCCTCCGCCCGCGTCCAGGCCGAGGTCTCCCGAACCGGGCGCGAGGCGGCGGAGTCCGCCCGGGTGGAGCTGGAGCGAGCGCTCCACGAGGAGCGGGAGCGCGCATCCGCAGCCCGGGCCGCGATCGAGTCGGCACAGGCGACCGGCGTGGCCGAGGCCGAGCTGCTGGCCACCACCCTGCGCGAGGCCGAGGCGCGCGCCGAGGCGGAGACCAACGCGCGGCTTGCGCTCGAGGCCCGCGCACAGGCGAAGATCGACCGGCTCGGCCGCGAGCTGCAGGCGCAGACCGCGGAGCTGGAGCAGCTCCGGGCGGCGGTGTCCGAGGCCAGCGCAGCGAACGTCGCGATGTCCGAGGTGAGCCAGTCGCTGGAGCGGGAGGCGACGGAGCTCGCCGCGCGGCTCGCCGCCGAGGAGCGAGCCTCGGTGCAGGCGCGGCGGCAGGCCGAGGCGTGGCTCCAGACCGAGCGCGAGCAGGCGGACGAGCTCCGCCGCGACCTGCTGGAGCTGAAGACCGAGGCGCGCCGGTGGCGCGACGAGCTGGAGCAGGGGCGCGAGCGGATGGCGGAGGCGGAGATCCGTGTCGGGCAGCAGTCCACGGCGCGGGCCGAGGCCGAGGAGGCGGCCCGGGCGGCGGCGGACGAGGCAGCCCGGCTACGCCAGGAGCTGCGGAGGGCGCGTGCGGAGACCGAGCAGGTTCGCGAGAGCGCGGAGCGCCGCGCCCGCGCGGACGAGGAGCGACGGCAGGAGCAGGCCCGTGCCCAGGCCGAGGCCGAGGCGGCGGAGGCCGCTCGGCGCGAGGCGGATCGCGCTCGCTGGGCGGTCGCCGACGCGGGACGGGTGACGCTCGAAGATCTGGCGCTGCTGCTCTTCCGTCTGGAAGGAGGGCGGGCGACGGCGAGGCTTGAGCTCCGCTCGGCGGATGCGCTGCGGGTGCTCTGGATCGAGGACGGCGAGCTGGCGGCAGCCGCGAGCACCGTGTCCACCGAGTCGGTCCTGGACCACGCGATGCGCGATGGGCTGGTGGACACCGCTGCCGAGCGCGAGCTGCGCATCCTCCGGCTCGGCGAGCCTGAGCTGATACAGGAGCTGCTCCGCCGGAAGCTCATCACCGACGCCGAGCTGGTGCCCTTCCTGCAGCGTCTGACCGAGGCCCGCGCCCTGGAGGCGTTCAGCGAGCCGGTGTCGTTCTACCGCCTCAGCGCGGACACGCCCCCGCCGGAGGGACGGCGAGCCGCGGTGCGGCCGCTGTCGGCCCTCGCCGCGGAAGGGGTGCGGCGCGGGCTTCCAGCCGAGGAGGTGGAGCGACTGGTTCCGTCGCTGCGGGCGGTGCCCAGGCTGCTGCGCCGGGTGGACGCGCAGGACCTGGGCCTGGGCGACCGCGAGCGGCGGCTGCTGGAGGGCATCGACGGGCAGCGCACCGTGCAGCAGCTTCTGCTCGCCACCGGCGTGTCCCGGGACCCGGGACGCAAGGCGCTGGCGGTGGCGGTGGCACTGGGGTGGATCGAGCTCCAGCCGCCCTCGCAGGAGGAGGCGCGGGCGGAGACGGTGGAGGTGGCCGCGGCGCGGCTCGAGACCCGCTGGGCGCAGGTGGAGGACGCGGACTACTTCACGGTGCTGGGGCTGCCCCGCAATGCGGGAACGGACGAGGTCGCCCGCGCCTTCGCCCGGCTCTCGGCCGAGTACGACCCCCTTCGCTGGTCGGGTCACCCCGACCCCCGGGTTCAGGCCCGGGCCGAGCGGATGCAGGCGCTGCTCTCCGAGGCGGCGCGAGCGCTGACCGACGACGCACTCCGCCGCGCCTACGCGCGCTCGCTGGGCGAGTGAGGCACACCGCGGCAACCAGCCGGGCCGCCGGGCGCGACCGCCGGTGCCGGCATCCAGGTCGG
This sequence comes from Myxococcaceae bacterium, assembly GCA_035646995.1. Taxonomy (GTDB): domain Bacteria; phylum Myxococcota; class Myxococcia; order Myxococcales; family Myxococcaceae; genus RPRB01. Next base: position 5,250 of record DASROG010000490.1, on the reverse strand, counting down.
GGACGGCCAGCGCTGGGCGAGCGATTCCGGATGTCAGGTCCCATCGACCGGGGCTCGCTCGATTGCGCCTTGCGGACCCGGCGACTAAGACCTGCACCGATGATCCGTGAGATTCGCCTCTGGCCCGATCCCGTCCTCCGGCGCCGCGCCCTCCCGGTCGAGGCCGTCGACGCCTCGCTCCGCGCGCTGGTGAACGACATGTTCGAGACCATGTACGCCGAGCCCGGCGTGGGTCTCGCCGCGCCGCAGATCGGGGTCCTGCAGCGCGTCCTCGTCCTCGACACCCGACCGCGCCAGCCGGAGGTGCAGCCGGTGGCGATGATCAACCCCCGCGTCGTCGCCACGGAGGGTGGGCTCTCGGTCTACCGCGAGGGGTGCCTGTCCATCCCCGGCGAGGCCGAGGAGGTGGAGCGGCCGGCGGTGGTCACGGTCGAGTTCCTCGACGTCGACGGGCAGCTGCAGCGGCTCCGATGCGAGGGACTCCTCGCCACCGCGGCCCAGCACGAGATGGACCACCTGGACGGCAAGCTGTTCGTGGACTACCTGCCGATCGTGCAGCGCCTGTCGATGCGCCGCCGAGCGAAGCGCCGGAAGCAGGAGCGCGCCGCCCTACCAAAGGCCGCTCCGACGGCACTCTGAGTGGCCCCGCCCGCCGTCGGGCCCGTCTCCGCCGCTCGGGCTCGGTCCCGAGCTCAACCGCTGGCTGCATCCGGGGTCGCCATCTCTAGCCAGGGCGTGAGCAGAACCTCGGTCGACCTCCAGAGCGACCCGGCCCGTGCGGCGCGGAGCCAGCCCGGCACTCGCCGTTCGCGGAGGTCGGGACCGTAGAAGCGTCCGCCGCTCCCCACCGCCTCCGGGCTGCGGGCGAGGTGAACCGGCGTCCTGGCTGCGCGTTCGGGCGGTCGAGCGAGTGTGGTGAGCAGGGGCACGACGAGGCGCGCGAGCCACGGGACACCGCGGGCGTTCCGGAAGGCCGCCGTACGCGTCACACCCGGAAAGACGCAGGTGACCTCCACCCCAGTTCCGGCCAGTCGCCGGGCCAGCTCCAGCGCGAGCAGGTCGTTGGCCACCTGTGTCCGGCCGGAGACCTCGAGGCCCGGACGCCTGCGGCGGTGCTGCAGGTCATCGAGGTCGAGCCGGTCGCGGTATTTCCCGGCGTTGGCGACCAGGACCAGTCGCCCGGAGGGTGAGAGCCGGAGCGCGGGAAGGGCGCGCCGCGCCAGGAGAAAGCGGCCGAGATAGTTGAGCGCCAGCGTTCGCTCCAGCTGCTCGTCCGTCCACTCCGGCACGAAGGACAGGACGCCCGCACAGCACACCACCGCATCGAGCCTGGACGCTTGCCGGAGCGCCTCGTCGGCGACCCGGGCGGTCTCGCGCATGAGCGACAGATCCGCGCGAAGAAAGGCGTGGTCCGCGCCCGGCGCCGCGCATCGGAGCTCCTCCAGCACCTCCGCACCGCGCGCCGCGTCCCGCCCGACCAGGAGCACCCGGTCTCCGGCCCTGGCCAGGGCGATCGCGACCGCGCGGCCGATGCCTCCCGTACCGCCGGTCACCAGCGCCGTCCGCATCTCCGACATCCGTTGCTCCTCTCGCCAAGGGTCCGGCGAGGGAGTTGCTGGCGGCGGGCGGACCGTGCCATGCGCAACCGTCTCCAATTCTTCATCCGGCGTCTCACCCGGCGCGCCGGGGGCGGGGGTCCGTGGACCTGCTCAGCCACGTTCTGCGCGAACTTCGCTTCGAGAGCGCCGGTTACCGGCACCTGGAGCTGCAGGCCCCGTGGTCCATCTCCTTCGCTCAGGCCGAGCTTCGCGGCATGCACCTGGTCCTCGCCGGACGGTGCGAGCTCGTGCTCGAGAACGGAACGGTCTTCCGGCTCGGGCCGGGTGATCTGGTACTGGCGCCCCGTGCGGATCCTCACCTGCTGCGCTCGCCCGGCGCGACCCTCCGGCCGACTCCGTCCACCCACCTGGCCGAGGCGGCCGTGGGAGAGCGGATCCATTCCGGCGCGGGCGGAGACCGGACCGCGATCCTGTGCGGGGCGTTCCTGGTCGGCAACCGTGCGCACCCGGCGCTCGCGGGGCTGCCGCACATCATCCACGTCCCTGCCGAGGCGGGAGCGCGGGACTGGCTCGACGCCTTCCAGCGCCTGCTGGAGGTCGAGGGTGGAAGGCCGGGTCCTGGATCCGAGCTGGTGGTCTCACGGCTCTCCGATGCGCTCCTCGCGCGTGCACTCCGCTTCGAGGTGAACCGGGCGGGCGAGGGCGGCTGGCTGCGCGCGCTGCGGGACCCGGTGCTCGCCAGGGCGCTCGGGGCGATGCACGATCGAGTCGAGGCGCCGTGGACGCTGGCCTCCGTCGCCCGGCACGCGGGGGTGTCACGCGCCGTCCTCGCTCGCCGCTTCGCCGATCAGGTCGGGCAATCGCCGATGCGGTACCTGCTCGGTCTGCGGATGGCCCGGGCCATGGCGCTGCTCGGGGAAGGGCACCACGCGCTCGCCGCGATCGCCGCGCGCACCGGGTATGGGTCCGAGGCGGCGTTCTCCACGGCCTTCAAGCGAGTGACCGGCGTCTCTCCCAGCGCCTACCGGAAGCGAGGCCCAGTTCCCCTCGCGGTGCCCGATCCCGGAGCCCGGTCGAAGACGTCGGCTCAGCGCTCCCGGCGCAAGGCCCGCATCCGATCGAGGTAGGCTGCCGTCCGCCCCCTGTGGCGGGACCGGGCTTCCCGCGCTGGCGCCTCTGGTCAGGATGGCCCGGCGAGCGCTCTCTTCCTCCGTGCTCCGCGGCGCCTGGGCGCCGGAGGGACCACCGCCGCCCGGCGTGGCGGGCGCGCGCCCTTCACCACCGTCGCCTTCGCCTTGGCCACGCCGATCCGCGGACACAGGTCGCGCACCACGCACCGCTCGCAGGCCGGAGATCGCGCGAAGCACGTCCTCCGCCCGTGCCAGATGAGCAGCTGGTGTCCCTTGGCCCACAGCTCCTCGGGGACCAGCGCCTGGAGGTCCTCCTCGACGCGGCTCGGTTCCTCCTGCCTCGTGAACCCGAGGCGGCGGGCCAGCCGCTTCACGTGCGTGTCCACGGGGAAGGCGGGCTCGCCCTCCAGGTGCACCGTCACCACCCCGGCGGTCTTCGGACCCACTCCGGGAAGCGCGGCCAGCTCGGCTCGCGCCGTCGGCACCTGGCCGCCGTACCGCTCGGCCACGGCCGCGGCCATCCCCTTCAGCGCCTTGGCCTTGGCCCGGAAGAAGCCACAGCTGTGAATCATCCCCTCCAGCTCGGGCGTGTCCGCGTCCGCGAGTGAACGTGCATCGGGGTAGCGCCTGAAGAGGGCCGGGGTGACCATGTTCACCCGCTTGTCCGTGCACTGCGCGGAGAGGATGACCGCGGTCACCAGCTGCAGCGGAGTCTGGTAGTCCAGCTCGATCTTCGCCTCGGGCATCGCCTCGCCCAGGCGCTCGAAGATCTCAAGTCCGCGCGCCCGTCGCTCGGCCACCGTCTCGCGAGCCATGCGGCGGTTGTAGTACGGACATCACATGGCCACCGCACCGATCGACCTCCGCTCCGATACCGTCACCCGCCCGACGCCGGGAATGCGCCGCGCGATGGCGGAGGCCGAGGTCGGCGACGACGTCTACGGAGAGGACCCCACCGTCCGCGCGCTGCAGACCCGCGTCGCCGAGCGTCTCGGGCTCGAGGCCGCGCTCTTCGTACCCTCGGGCACGCAGGGGAATCAGCTGGCGATCGGCGTCCACACCCGCCCCGGCGAGGAGGTGATCCTCGAGGAGGGGAGCCACCCCTACCACTACGAGAACGGAGCCATCGCCGCGCTCTGGGGCGCGCAGCCGCGCACGGTCGTCGGCCAGCGGGGCATCCTCACCCCGGCGCAGATCCAGGCGGCGTCGCGGGGGAACGACGACCACCTGCCCCGCTCGCGGCTGCTGATCCTCGAGAACACCCACAACCGGGGCGGCGGCACGGTGTGGAAGCCGGGGCCGTTCGGTGAGGCCGTGGCCACCGCACGCTCGGAGGGGCTGCTGGTGCACCTCGACGGGGCGCGCCTGTTCAACGCCGAGGTGGCCGCCGGGGTGCCGGTCAGCACCTGGGCGCGGCTCACCGACTCCACCACGGTGTGCTTCAGCAAGGGGCTCGGTGCGCCGGTCGGCTCGGTCCTCGCCGGGAGCAAGGCCTTCGTCGCCGAGGCGAGGCGGCTGCGAAAGCGCCTCGGCGGAGGCATGCGTCAGGCCGGGATCCTCGCCGCGGCCTGCCTCTACGCGCTGGACCACCACGTGGCCCGGCTCGCCGAGGACCACGAGAACGCCCGTGCGCTGGCGCGACGGCTGGGAGAGATTCCCGCGGTCCGCGTGGAGCTGGACCGCGTGGAGACCAACATGGTCTACGCGGAGGTGCCGGTGGACGCCCCGGCGCTCGTGGCCCGGCTCCGCGCCGCGGGCCTGCTGGTGAACTCCGTGGGACCCCACGCACTTCGCCTGGTGTGTCACCTCGACGTGGACCGGGCCGCATGCGAGCGGGCAGCGGACATCCTGCGTGCCTCGCTGGAGGGCAAGTAGGCGGCTGCGGCACATGTGTGGTCGCAGTGACCTGCCGTCCTTTTGGCTGGACGGATGCAGACCTTGTTGTCAGGGTGCCTAGGCTGACACGGCATCGCGGCCTGGCAGCCATCTGACGATGACCTGGAACGCCACCGTCATAGCGTTGGCCGCAGTGAGCCTGGCTGGCTGTGTCACCGCACACGGTCCCGGAGCGCTGACCCCCGACCCGGTGGAGCTGGTCCGGCTCCCGTCCACCTACGAGCCGGTGAAGCCGGAGCCGCCCGCCCGTCCGGCGCCGGTGCCGGCCCCGGCCGATGCGCCGATGACCTCCAGCCTGCTCCGGGCCCGCCTGGTGGCGTTCGTCCTCGACGCGGAGGCCCGGCGGAGCGATGCCGAGCCCGGCTCGCCGATCCCCGAGTCGCAGCTCGGCGCGTGGAAGCGCATCCAGGGCGACGTGGACCGGTTCCTGGCCGAGTCCCCGGGTGACGGCGATGCCGAGGACGTCCAGGTGGCCCGGGGCTCGCTGCGCGCCGCGCTCGACCGGGACGGACAGGCGTACGGAGGTCTTCCCCCCGAGCTGGTGCGCTCGGTCGAGGAGCGGCTCGCCAAGCTCGACGCCCGGACGGGGCCTCCGCGTCGAGGACGAACGCCACCAGGCGGGCCCGGAGCAGGCTGGAGGTCATCGGCGCATCGGCCGGGGCCGG
>DASROG010000489.1:0-4557 GCA_035646995.1 Myxococcaceae bacterium | reverse complement strand
ATCATTCGCCGCGCGATGAACCGAGCGTCCTCGCCGCCCTCGAGCATCGCTGCGAGGTAGTAGACCGCCGCGTCGGGATCCGAGCCGCGCATCGACTTGATGAACGCCGAGATGACCGCGTAGTGCTCGTCTCCCGCCCGGTCGTAGAGCAGGACCTTCCGCTGCAATGCCTCCTCGGCGGCCGCCACCGTGACCCGCCCTCCGCCCGAGGCCGCGGTCTCCAGCGCGGTCAGCGCCCGCCGGGCATCCCCACCCGCCGTCCGGGAGAGGAAGCGCAGCGCCTCCTCGTCCGCCTCCACCTTTCCCCCGAGCCCCTGCGGCGCCGCCAGCGCCCGGCGGAGCAGCTCGAGGATCTCGTCCTCCTCCAGCGGCCGGAGCGTCACCACCCGCGTCCGGCTGAGGAGGGCCGAGTTGACCTCGAAGCTCGGGTTCTCGGTGGTGGCCCCGAGGAGGGTCAGCGTGCCCTTCTCCACGTGGGGGAGCAGGGCGTCCTGCTGGGCCTTGTTGAACCGGTGGATCTCGTCCAGGAACAGCACCGTCCGCTGGCCGTGCAGCCGTGCCCGCTCCTGGGCGGCGGCCACCGCCTCCCGGACGTCCTTCACCCCTGCCGACACCGCCGACATCTGGACGAACGCGGCCTTCGTCGCGCCGGCAAGGAGCCGGGCCAGGGTGGTCTTCCCCGTTCCCGGGGGTCCCCAGAGGATGAGCGAGGGGAGGGTGCCTCCCTCCACCGCCCGGCGGAGGAGCCGGCCCGGGCCCGTCAGGTGCTCCTGTCCCAGGAGCTCCTCGAGCGAGGTGGGTCGCATCCGCTCGGCGAGTGGGCCGCGCGCGGCGGCCTCTCGCTCGCTGGCATGGGCGAAGAGGTCCATGGTCCGTCCCCTTGTAGTAAGAGCTTCCGGCCAAGGTGAAGACGGTCGCCGTGGTGGTGAAGAGGGGAAGCGCCGAGGCGGTGGCGCTCGCCCGCGAGGTGCGTGCCCGGTTCCCGGATCTCGACTTCCTCGTCGACCCGGACCTCGGGGCCGCGACCGGCTGGCCCGCGACGCCCCGCGAGGAGATGGGCCGTCGCGCCGAGCTGGTCCTCGTCCTGGGCGGTGACGGCACCCTCATCCACGCCGCCCGGATGGTGCGGGGTCGGGCGGTGCCGATCCTCGGTGTGAACCTCGGATCGCTCGGCTTCCTCACCGAGGTGCCCCGCTCCGACGTCTTTGCTCGCCTTCCGGAGGCGCTCGCCGGCAAGGCCCGCCTCCACACGCGGATGAAGCTGGCCTGCCGGCTTCACCGCGGGGGTCAGGTCGTCCTCGAGGACGAGGTCCTCAACGACGTGGTGATCAACAAGGGCGCCCTGGCCCGCATCGCCGATCACGAGGTCAGTCTCGACGGTCAGTTCATGACCACCTTCAAGTCGGACGGAGTCATCATCGCGACGCCCACCGGCTCGACCGCCTACGCCCTCGCCGCCGGGGGGCCCATCCTCCACCCGGCGCTGGAGTGCGCGGTGGTCGCGCCCATCTGTCCTCATGCGCTGACGCAGCGGCCGTTCGTCGTCCCCGGCGACCAGGTGGTGAACGTCGTGCTGCGCTCCGAGGTCGCCGACGTGTACCTCACCCTGGATGGTCAGGCCGGGCACCACCTGCAGCAGGGGGATCGGCTCGAGGTCTGGCGCTCGCCGAACCGGGCCGTGCTGGTCAGCAACCCGAACATCGACTACTTCGGCATCCTCCGGCAGAAGCTGCACTGGGGGGAGCGCTGAGCCGAATGCCTCGGGACCCGGGGCAGCGGCAAACCTCCAGCTGTTAGCGGAGTCCGCGCCCTGCGGGCAAGGGGAGGGCGTTGCGACATGGATGACACGGCGGAGCATCCCGTCCCGTGTTAGCCCTCCTCTTTCGCCGTGGATCCTCTGCCCGAGCCCGAATCAGCCCCCGCGAGCACCCGCCACGCGCTGATCGACGCCCTCCGCGCCGAGGTGCAGCCCACCACCTTCAAGAAGGGACGGGACGTCGCCCGCGAGGGCCGGGTGAGGCGCTGGAGCGACGAGGCCGACGGGATGCGCCGGGGCGAGGTCGCCGGGAGCTCGGGCGAGGTCTACCAGGTGGAGGTGGGCCTCAACCCGGAGGGCACGGTGAGGTCCCGGTGCAGCTGCCCGGCCTGGGGGGAGTACGGGCCCCACTGCAAGCACGCTGTGGCGCTGGCCCACGCCGACCAGACGGAGACCCTCGGCCCGCCCCGCGCCGCGGAGGCCTCGCGCCCCGGCGAGGTCGTTCCGCTGCCCGCCCTGGCCAAGCTCGAGTCGTGGCTCGGGGTCTCGGCCGCGGGCGAGCCCTCGTTCTTCTACCGGCTGGCACCGGCTCATCCCCGTGCCTCGGGGCGCAGCTGGCTGTTCGACGTCCGCCGGCGGGACGGGAAGGACGGCGGGCCGCTGTCGGTCAAGCGGTTCCTGTCCGGCGGCACCCGGCTGTCGCCCCCGGACGAGCGGGTGTTCGGCGAGCTCGCACGCCACGAGAGCCGGTTCGACGGGAAGTTCGTCATTTCTGACGACGACGTGGCGGACCTGCTTCCGCTGCTCCGGACCCGCCGGGTGGTGTACCGGGGGACGGCGCTTCAGTTCTCGGCCGACCCCGCTCGCCCGCAGATCCACCTCTCCTCCACCCCCGGCGGCGCCCGGGCGAAGATCGAGTTCCAGCTCCCCGACGGCCGGACCACCAGCTTCGACACCTCGCTGCTCCTCATCGGCCGGCGGACCACCCTGCTGCTCGAGGGACAGACCGCGTACGCGCTGGAGCCGGACCTGCCGGCGCGCCTCTGGCGGGCGTGGATGCGCGAGCCAAGCATGACCTTCCCCGCGGCCCAGGTGGAGCGGGCGCTGTCCTTCTTCGCCGCCCACCTGCCCCGCATCGACCTGCGGCTGCGGGCCGACGGGCTGGACGTGGTGGAGGACCAGCAGCCGGTCCTCGTCCTCACGCTCGAGGGTACGGCGGAGAAGGCCCGGGCGCAGCTGGCCGCGCGGTACGGAACCGCGACCGTTCCGGTCTCGCCCAGTGCGGTGCACCTCGGCTACGCCGCCTCGCCGGGAAGCCAGGGCCGCACCCTGTACCGCAGGCAGGAGGCCGCCGAGCGCGAGGCCGGACAGGCGCTGCTCGCCCAGGGCTTTCGCTTCGATCCGGGGGCATCCGTCTACGAGGCGAGTGGGGACGCTGCGGTGGCCTTCTGGAGCACCGGGCTCACCGCGCTCCCCGCCGGCTGGGAGCGCTTCCTGGCGAGGGCACCGAAGGTCCGGATGCGGAAGCGACTGCGGCCCCGGGTCCGCGTCGCGACCGGGAACAACGGCTGGTTCGAGCTGGACGCTCGCTTCGAGAGCGAGGAGCAGGCGGTGGATCTCGGCGCGGTCCGGCTGTGGCTCCGCTCGGGCCGGCGCTTCATCCCGCTCGCCGACGGCAGCTACGCCGAGGCGGACCGCGAGGAGCTGACCCAGGCGGCGGACCTGCTCGAGGAGGCTGGTGCTCTTCCGGGGAAGGAGCGCACCGAGCTCCCGCCGTACCAGGCCGGGGCGCTCGACGCGCTGGCGGCCCTCGGCGAGGGAGCCCGGTTCGAGGCGAGGGCCCGTACCGCCATCGCCGAGTTCAAGGAGCTGTCGCGCATCCCGCAGGTGCCCGCGCCCGAGGGGCTCACCGCGACGCTTCGCCACTACCAGGAAGATGGTCTGGCCTGGCTGTGGTTCCTGCACCGCCACGGGCTCGGCGGAATCCTGGCCGACGACATGGGACTCGGGAAGACGGTGCAGGCCCTGGCCCTGCTGCAGCAGGCGCGCAACGTCGAGGGCGGTGCGCCCTCGCTGGTGGTCGCGCCGACCAGCGTGCTCCCCAACTGGCAGCGTGAGGCGGAGCGCTTCACCCCTGGCCTCCGGGTGGCCGTGTGGCACGGGCAGGACCGCCGCGAGCGGGTGGAGGACCTGACCGGTGCGGACGTGGTCCTGACCTCGTACGCCCTGGCCCGCCGCGACCGCGACGAGCTGCTGCGGACCCGCTGGCGCTACGTGCTGCTGGACGAGGCGCAGAACATCAAGAACGCCGGCTCGGCCACGGCGCAGGCCTGCAAGGCGCTGCCCGCGGACCACCGGCTGGCGCTGACCGGGACGCCGCTGGAGAACCGGCTCTCCGAGCTGTGGAGCATCTTCGACTTCCTGATGCCCGGGTTCCTGGGAGCCGAGGAGGACTTCGCCGAGCGGTACGAGCAGCCGATCGAGGTGGGAGCGGACCTCGGCGCGCGCGAGCGGCTGCGGCGGCGGGTCCAGCCCTTCCTGCTCCGGCGCCTCAAGACCGAGGTGGCGCGGGACCTGCCGCCGAAGACGGAGACCGTCGCCTACTGCGAGATGGAGCCTGCGCAGGCGGCGCTCTACCGCGAGGTGCTCGAGGAGAGCCGGGCCAAGGTGCAGGAGAGCATCCAGAAGGTGGGGTTCAAGCGGGCGCGGGTCTCCATCCTCGCCGCGCTGCTCCGGCTGCGGCAGGTGTGCAACGACCCGCGGCTGCTCAAGCTGCCTGGCACGGCGTCGCTGCCGCCCTC
>DASROG010000488.1:0-4998 GCA_035646995.1 Myxococcaceae bacterium | reverse complement strand
GCGGAGCAGGCGGGGAGACGGCCGGTGTGGAACCCGTCGGCTTGCGGGCGGGCGCAGGGGCCCTTCCCCAGGTCTTTCCGCAGGCTTCGCAACGCTGCGCTCCCGCCGCGCTGAGCACGTCGCAGGACGGGCAGACCACGCCGAGCTGACTCACCAGAAGGCGGGACATGGGGCGGGCGTCGGTCACTGTAGGGACGGGCTCGGCGCACGGTCAATGTTCAGCCCCGGCGGCCAGTTCCGGGGTCGGTGCGTTGAACACCCCCCATCCCACAGTTACGATTGTGCAGTATCAATGATTCGTCTCAACGACATCCTGACCCAGGTCAAGAGCTACCATCCCGACCCGGATCTGGACGTCATCAAGAAGGCCTACGTCTACTCGGCCAAGGTCCACCAGGGGCAGCTCCGGCACTCGGGTGAGCCGTACCTGGTCCACCCGCTCGAGGTCGCCGGCATCCTGGCGGATCTCAAGCTGGACGAGGCCAGCATCGTCACCGGCCTTCTCCACGACACCATCGAGGACACCCTGGCCACCCCCGAGGAGCTCACCGAGCTCTTCGGACCGGAGGTCACCCAGCTGGTGGACGGGGTGACCAAGCTCTCCAAGTTCCAGGCGAGCGCCACGCTCAGCCAGGAGGAGAAGCAGGCGGAGAACTTCCGGAAGATGATCATCGCGATGGCGCAGGACATCCGCGTCATCCTGGTGAAGCTCGCCGACCGCACCCACAACATGCGGACGCTCGAGTACATGCGCGAGGACAAGCGCCAGCGCATCGCGCAGGAGACGCTGGACATCTACGCGCCGCTCGCCAACCGGCTGGGCATCAGCTGGATCAAGACCGAGCTGGAGGACCTCAGCTTCCGCTGGCTGAAGCCGGCCGAATATGCCGACCTGGCCGAGCGCGTCGGGAAGCGGAAGAAGGAACGCGAGCAGTACATCGAGGACGTGGTCCGGCTCATCGAGCAGAAGCTCGCCGAGCGCGACCTCCACGCCAAGGTCTCCGGCCGGTTCAAGCACCTGTACAGCATCTGGAAGAAGATGCGGGCCAACGGCATCGACTTCGAGCAGGTGCACGACATGATCGCCTTCCGGCTGATCATGCCCACCATCCCCAGCTGCTACGAGGCGCTGGGGCTCATCCACCAGCTGTGGAAGCCGGTGCCCGGGCGGTTCAAGGACTTCATCGCCATCCCCAAGCCGAACATGTACCAGTCGCTCCACACCACGCTCATCGGACCGCTGGGCGATCGGGTGGAGATGCAGATCCGCACCGAGGAGATGCACCGCATCGCCGAGGAGGGCATCGCCGCCCACTGGGCCTACAAGGAAGGCAAGGCGCTGGTCAGCCGGGACGACGAGAAGTTCGCCTGGCTGCGGCAGCTGATGGAGTGGCAGCAGGACCTCAAGGACCCCAAGGAGTTCCTGGAGACGGTGAAGGTGGACCTCTTCACCGACGAGGTCTTCGTCTTCACTCCCAAGGGGGACGTGAAGAGCCTCCCCCGGGGCGCGACCCCGGTGGACTTCGCCTACGCCATCCACTCGGACGTGGGCGGCCGCTGCGTGGGGGCGAAGGTGAACGGGAAGATCGTCCCGCTCCGCTACAAGCTGAAGAACGGCGACACGGTGGAGGTGCTGACCAGCCCCAGCGCTCACCCGAGCAAGGACTGGCTGACCTTCGTCAAGACCAGCCGGGCGCAGCAGCGGATCCGGAGCTTCATCAAGCAGCAGCAGCGGGAGAAGAGCCAGCAGCTCGGCCGCGAGCTCCTGGACAAGGAGTTTCGGCGGGTGGGGCTCAACCTCAACAAGCTCCTCCGCGGGGGAGAGCTCAAGCCCGTCGCCGCCGAGCTCGGCTACCGCATCGAGGACGATCTGATGGTGGCCGTGGGCTACGGCAAGGTGGTCCCCAACCAGCTGCTGGCGCGCCTGCTTCCGCCGGAGAAGCTCGCCGAGACCGAGAAGGATAAGGCCAGGGGCGAGTCGGGCAACGGCGCTCCGGCGGCCGAGAACACCTCGGCGGCGAGCATGGCCAACAGCCTCGGCCGGGTGACCGAGCTGGCGAAGAAGCTGGTCGGGCGCCGGAGCCGGACCGGGGTGCTGATCGGCGGGGTGGACGACGTGCTGGTGCGCTTCGGCCGCTGCTGCAACCCCGTCCCCGGCGACCCGATCGTGGGCTTCATCACTCGCAACCAGGGGGTGACGGTTCACACCGTCGGCTGCGACCGGGCGCTGGCCACCGATCCCGAGCGCAGGGTGGACGTGGCCTGGGACGCGCGGGGCGACTACAAGCGCGCGGTCACGCTCCGCGTCCTGACCGCCGACCGGCCGGGACTCCTGGCCGACATGTCGAACATCTTCAGCAAGAAGGGCGTGAACATCAGCCAGGCCAACTGCCGGGTCACCGGCGACGACCGGGCGGTGAACACCTTCGAGGTGACCATCTCGGACCTGAAGCAGCTCACCGACGTGATGAAGACCATCGAGAGGCTGAAGGGCGTGTACTCGGTGGAGCGCGTCTAGACCGGGCTCGGGCCCTACGCCGCGGCGTCGACGGAGGCAGCGCCCGGTGCCAGCTCCGGATGGCGAGCGGCGAGCTCGGCACGCACGTCCGCGGGAAGGGCGACGAACGCCATCCGGGCCGCGGCGATCCGCTGGCGGTCCTGGCCGTGTGGCTTGCGGGCGATCTCCAGCTCCCGCTCGACGTAGACGTGGATCATCGCCGGCCGGCCGGTGAGCATCATCACCTCGGCCAGACCCAGGTGGGGGTCTCCCGGCGCGGCGCCGCTCCAGTGCTCGGGAACCGAGCGGCGCACGTCGGCCGGCCGGACCGCGCCCAGGGCGAAGGCCCGCCCCAGCGCTTCGCCCAGCAGGCGCCGCTCGGTGGGAAGCAGCCGGCTCACCGCGTTCAGCAGAGTGCCGGCCAGCGGGCCGAAGCTGAACATCAGCTCGAAGAAGCGGGAGCGGGTGAGCTCGTGGCTGTGCTCCTCGAGCCAGCGGACGATCTCCCGGGCGTCCTGGGTACGCAGGGCGTCCTTCAGGACCTGGCGGGCCTGGGAGATGTCGAGGCGAGGATCTCGGGTATGGGTGACGGGCGGGAGCATGCGCGCACACCCTGCGCTTGCAACGTGCTCGCCCGGCCGCCATGGCACGGCACCCCGAGCGGGAACGGCCACTTGCACGCCGGCGACCCGCGGGGGGCCCGGGTCGAGTGGAGGCGCCGGGTGAGGCGTCACCCCGGGTGCGGGGGCCCGGACGGTCCGGGGAACGACGCGAGGCACCGGCGAGCGACCGGGCGCGCGACGCGGAGGGGCCCGCGAGCGTGGGCAGTTGCCGGCCCCGCGGCTCCGGGGTAGCAGGCGGCCCATGCACCGCTCCGTCATCGAGTCGTTGCAGGCTCCGAAGGCCATCGGCCCCTACTCGCAGGCGATCTCCGTCCCTGCAACCCGGATGGTGTTTCTCTCCGGGCAGATTCCGCTCGATCCGGGGACGGGAGAGCTGGTGTCCGGCGACGTCAGCGCGCAGACCGCGCAGGTGATGAAGAACCTGGGAGCGGTGCTCACCGCGGCCGGAGTGTCCTTCGATCACGTCGTCCGCTGCACCCTCTACCTCGTGGACCTCGCCGACTTCGCCGCGGTGAACAAGGTCTACGGCCAGGCCTTCCGGAACGCCCCGCCGGCGAGGGCGACGGTGCAGGTCGCGGCGCTGCCGAAGGGGGCGCGGGTGGAGATCGACGCGATCGCCGTGGGCTGAAGACGGGGGGTCAGTTCCGCGCGCCGGACGGTCCGGCGGAGTCCGCCAGCAGCCGCCCGTAGAGATCGGCGGGCTTCACGCCCGAGGACAGCAGCTTGTCCGCCCGGGCGATCTCCCGGTCGATCTCCGTCTTCAGCGCGTCGAACGACGGCCAGCCGCCCACGCGCTCGCGGCCATTCACGAAGAAGGTGGGGGTGGCCGAGACGCCCACGGCCTGGGCGGCCTGCATGTCCGCCTTGACCCGCGCCTCGGTCGCCGGGCTGTCCATGACCGCCCTGAACTTCGCGAGGTCCATGCCGAAGGAGGCGGCGGCCTTCTCCAGCGACGCCCGGTCGAGCTCCCGCTGGTGGGCGTACATCCAGTCGTGCATCTGCCAGAACTTCCCCTGGGCCTGCGCGGCCACCCCGGCCCTCGCCGCCGCGGGGGCGTCCGGGTGCATCGGCAGCGGGAGGTGGCGGAAGACGAAGCGGACGTCCTTCGGGTAGGCCTGGCGGAGCTGCTCCGCCAGCGGAGCGGCGCGGGCGCAGTAGGGGCACTGGAAATCGCTCCACTGCACGATGGTGACCTTGGCCATCGCCGGGCCGAAGGAGGCCGAATCGGTCGGCGCGTCGACCTTCTTGACCACCGGCGGTGGGACCGCCGAGGCCACCGACTTCTCCTGGATCTTCGCGTAGACCTGTGCGGCCGGGACGCCCTGGCGCACCATCGCCTCGGCCTTGCTCAGCTCCTCGTCGACCAGGCTGCTGAACGCGTCGAGAGGGGCCGCGCCCCCCGGAAGCCGCCGGCCGTTGACGAAGAACGCGGGCGTGCCGCTCACGTTCACGTTCGTCGCCAGATCCATGTCCCGCTGGATGATCGCCGCCACCTTGGAATCGGCCTGGTCGCGCTTCCACCGGTCGACGTCGAGGCCGATGTCCTTCGCGTACCGTTCCAGCGTGTCCGGATCGAGCTGGGAGCTCCCGAAGAGTCGCTCGTGCATCTCCCAGTACCTGCCCTGCATCCCCGCGGCGATCGCTGCCTTCGCGGCGGCCATGGCCTGGGGGTGGAGCGACACCAGGGGGAACTGCTTCATCACCACCCTGACCTTGCCCGCGTACTTCTTCTCCACCTGGGTGACGGTGGCGTGAGCCTGGCGGCAGAAGGGGCACTGGTAGTCACTGAACTCCACCAGCGTCACCAGCGCATCGGTCGGGCCGCGTACCGGCGAGTCCTCGACCGGGAGCCGGTACACCGTGGTGTCCGGCGGGGGC
>DASROG010000487.1:0-8936 GCA_035646995.1 Myxococcaceae bacterium | reverse complement strand
GTGACCAGCTTGGTCCCGTCGGGGAAGGTCCCCTCGACCTGCACCTCGGCGATCAGCTCCGGAACACCGGGGAGGACCTGGGCCCGGCCGAGCATCCGGCGGCCGAGGTCCATCAGCTCGGCCACGCTCCGCCCGTCACGGATCAGCTCGAGGAGCTGCGCCGAGATGAGCGCCACCGCCTCCGGGTAGTTCAGCCGGAGCCCGCGGGCCAGGCGCTTCTGGGCGAGGAAGCCCGCTCCGTGAAGGATGAGCTTGTCGATGTCACGCGGCGACAGATGCATCGAGCCTCCAGGGATCGTCCCCGAGCAGGGAGGGAAGGGTGGACAGGTGCCGGCGCAGCCGCTGGACCAGCTGCTGCACCGACGGCGCGGCGGTGCGGACCACCAGCGCGCCGTGCCGGAGCGGGCTCACCGACTCGACCAGCGGCGCGCCCTCACGGACGGGACCAGCGTCGTCGATCCGCTCGCGGATGGACTGCGCCAGGCTGGCGAAGAGCGGACCCACCAGGAGCAGCGTGCCGATCGCCCCGAAGCGGCCCATCCGCTCCTCCAGTGGGCCCTGCTCCGGGTCCAGGAGCCAGCGCTCGTCGAGGTAGGGGAGGACGCGGAGCGCGCTCTCGCAGGAGGTGAAGCCCCAGCGCTCGCGCCCGGCGGAGACCACGTCCCAGAGCACGAGGGAGCTGCCCTCCTCGAGGTGGACCTGGGTGCTCTGGGCGTACCGCGCCCCGGCGAAGCAGGCCGTGGGGTCGGGAACCAGCACCAGCGCGCCACCGGTCTCCACGCGGGCCACCGTCTCCGAGACTGCGCCCCGGGAGGAGCGGAACACCCGGGTGGGCCCCTGGGAGGAGACGAACGCCCGCGCGCCGGGGCCGATGGAGATCTCCAGCTGCAGCCGGTCTCCGTCCACGAGCCCGCCTCCCAGCGTGCTGGTGTAGGCCCAGGCCGCGCTGCCGTGGTTCCGGGGGGTGAGGAACCGGAGCGGGCTCTCGGCGTACGCGGTCTCCACCGCGGTCCCGGTCCCCGACTTCCGGAAGGCGAGCTGGCCCCGAGCCATGCCGTGCCTTGTAGCCCAGGATCAGACCGCGAGGTGTCGCCGTACCTGCGCCGGATCCAGCTCGGCGATTCGCCCCCGGAGGACGATCTCCCCGCGGGACAGGACCGCGCAGTGCTCGGCCAGCTCCAGGGCGAAGTCCAGGTACTGCTCCACCAGCACGATGGTCATTCCCCGTTGCAGCAGCGCCCGGAGCACCCGGCCGATCTCCTTGATGGTCGAGGGCTGGATGCCCTCGGTGGGCTCGTCCAGGAGCAGCACCCTGGGTTGCGAGATGAGCGCCCGGGCAATGGCCAGCTGCTGCTGCTGTCCGCCGGACAGGTCCCCCCCGCGCCGGTTCCGCATGGTGTGGAGGATGGGGAACAGCTCCTCCAGCTCGCCGCGAGGGAGCGTCGCGCCGTCCCGTGCCGCCGCCTCCCCCACGCCGAGGTTCTCCGCCACGGTGAGGCGGGAGAAGATCTCCCGGCCCTGGGGCACGTAGCCCATGCCGAGCCGGGCGCGCTCGTAGGAGGGCAGGGAGGTGACGTCCTTCCCCCCGAGCTGCACCGTGCCCCCCCGGATCGAGAGCTCGCCCATCAGGCATCTCAGCAAGGTGGTCTTCCCCACGCCGTTCCGGCCCAGGAGCGCGGTGCAGGTCCCGGCCGGGACCTCCAGGTCGACCGCCCGGAGCGTGTGGCTGCCTCCGTAATACTGGTCGAGTCCACGCACGCTCAGCATCAGCGCCCCAGGTACACGTCGATGACCTGCTTGTCTTCGCGGATGACGTCCATCGGCCCCTCCGCCAGCACCCGGCCCTCGTGGAGCACGGTCACCTTCCTCGCGATGCTGTCCACGAAGTGCATGTCGTGCTCCACCACCACCAGCGAGTGCTTCCCGGCCAGAGAGTGGAGGAGCTCGCCGGTCCGGGCGGTCTCCTCGTCGCTCATTCCCGCCACTGGCTCGTCCAGGAGCAGGAGGCCCGGCTCCTGGACCAGGAGCATGCCGATCTCCAGCCACTGCTTCTCGCCGTGGGAGAGGAGGTCGGCCAGCGTGCGCGCCTTGCCCCGGAGCCCGATGAGCGCGAGGACCTCGTCGATGCGCGCCTCCTGCTCGGGCGTGCCACGGGCCCGGAGCGTGGGCAGCACCCGCTTGTCCATCTTCAGCGCCAGCTCCAGATTCTCGAAGACGGTGTGGGCCCGGAAGATGGTGGGCTTCTGGAACTTCCGGCCGATGCCGGCGTGGACGATCTCCGCCTCGGACATCCGGGTGAGGTCGTTGGCCTCGCCGTACTGGACGTCCCCCACGTCGGGGCGGGTGCGGCCGGTGATGACGTCCATCAGGGTGGTCTTGCCCGCGCCGTTGGGACCGATGACGCAGCGGAGCTCGCCCGGCTCCACCAGGAGGCTGAGGGAGTCGAGCGCCCTGAAGCCATCGAAGGTCACGGTGACCCCGCTGAGGTAGAGGACCGGTCCCGCCGGAGTGTCGAGGTTCACGAGCGCCCCTCCCGCCAGAGGAGCCCGAGCACGCCGCGCGGCAGCCACCGGGTCACCACGATGAACGACAGGCCCAGGACGAAGAGCCACAGCTCGGGGAAGGCCACGGTGAGGACGCTCTTCGCCCCGTGGAGGAGCGCAGCGCCGAGGATCGGTCCGAGGAGCGTTCCCCGCCCCCCCAGTGCCACCGCGATGGCGATCTCCACCGAGTTGGCCGGGGACATCTCGCTGGGGTTGATGATGCCCACCTGCGGCACGTAGAGCGCGCCGGCGATGCCGCAGATGCAGGCCGAGAGCGTCCAGACGAAGAGCTTGAACGACACCGGGTCGTAGCCGCAGAAGCGCACCCGGTCCTCGGCGTCGCGGATGGCGGTGAGCACCCGGCCGAGCTTGGAGAGCACCAGCACGCGGCAGAGCACCAGGACCGACATCAGCAAGGTCGCCGAGAGCATCAGCAGCACGACCCGGGTGCGCGGGCTCGCCAGCGGGAAGCCGAGGATGCGCTTGAAGTCGGTGAAGCCGTTGTTTCCCCCGAACCCGGTCTGGTTGCGGAAGAAGAGGAGCATCGAGGCGTAGGTCAGCGCCTGGGTGATGATCGAGAAGTAGACGCCGCGGATCCGCGAGCGGAACGCGAACCAGCCGAAGACGAAGGCCAGGAGCCCCGGGACCGCCACCACCAGCAGCGCTTGCTGGAGGAATCGCTCGGAGCCGAGCCAGTACCAGGGCAGCTCCTTCCAGTCGAGGAACACCATGAAGTCGGGCAGCACCGGATCGCCGTAGACGCCGTCCCGGCCGATGGCCCGCATCAGGTACATGCCCATCGCGTAACCGCCGAGGGCGAAGAACAGCCCGTGGCCCAGCGAGAGGATGCCGGTGTAGCCCCACACCAGATCCATCGCGAGCGCCACCGTGGCGTAGCAGAGGATCTTCCCCACCAGGGTGACCGTGTAGTCCGAGAGGTGGAGCGGCGAGCTCGCCGGCACCGCCAGGTGCAGCACCGGGATCGCCACTGCCAGGACCCCGTACGCGGAGAGGATGACCGCCCAGACCTTGCGGGGGTAGAGGCGCCGTCCCGGGGGGCTCGGGGGTGCCGCGACCGACGGGGTGAGGGTCACGGTGGCCGTGCTCACCCCTCCTCCAGTGCCCGCCCGCGCAGCGCGAACAGCCCCTGGGGGCGCCGCTGGATGAAGAGGATGACGAAGACCAGGACGACGATCTTCGCCATCACCGCCCCGGCCCAGGGCTCGAGCAGCTTGTTGACCGCCCCTAGGGTCCCCGCGGCGATGGTCGTGCCTGCGAGCTGGCCCACCCCGCCCAGCACCACGACCATGAACGAGTCGACGATGAAGCCCTGGCCGAGCTCGGGCCCCACGTTGCCTATCTGGGACAGGGCGCAGCCTCCGAGCCCGGCGATGCCCGAGCCCACCGCGAACGCGAGGAGGTCGACCCGCGGCGTGCGCACCCCCAGGCCGGCGGCGCGCTGCCGGTCCTGCGTCACCGCCCGTACCAGGAGCCCGAGCCGGGTGCGGGTGAGCAGGAGCCAGACCCCGGCGAGCACCCCGGCGGAGAAGAGGAGGATGACGATACGGTTCCAGGGAAGGACCAGGTCCGGGAGCAGGGTGAGGCCTCCGGACATCCAGCTGGGGTTGGAGACCTCGACGTTCTGAGCCCCGAACGCCACCCGCACCGTCTGCACGATGAGCAGGCTCGCTCCCCAGGTGGCGAGCAGCGTCTCCAGCGGCCGCCCGTACAGCTTTCGTACCACGGTGATCTCCAGCAGCGCGCCCACGGCGGCCGCCGCGAGGAAGGACGCCGGCAGCGCGGCCAGGAGATACCAGTCGAAGTGCCGCGAGCCCCGGAACGCCGACTGGACGAGCCAGGTGGCGTAGGCGCCGACCATGAGGAGCTCGCCGTGCGCCATGTTGATGACGCCCATCAGGCCAAAGGTGATCGCCAGCCCGAGCGCGGCGAGGAGGAGGATGCTCCCCAGGCTCAGCCCGGAGAAGAAGAGCCCCACCATCGCCGCGCGCTGCAGCGCGAGGTCCACCTCCCGGACCGCGTCGTCGAGCGCTGCGAGCACGGCGGGGTCCTGCTCCACCTCCCGCTGCTGGAGGAGCCGGCGCTTGGCGTGGGCCTTCCGCAGCTCCTCGATCGCCGCCAGGCGCTGTCCCGGCTCGGGGCTGGCCAGGGCCAGCATCGCCGCGGTCGCACGGAGCGCCTCCTTCACCTGCCGGTCACGCTCCTGCGCCAGCGCCTTCTGGACCGCGGGAAGCACCTCCGGGCCAGGGTTGTCCTGGAGGACGCGGACCGCGGCGAGTCGCTCTGACGCCGAGCCCTGGAGCAGGGAGAGCGCCGCCACCGAGCGCTCCAGCGTCCGGCGGAGGCGGTTGTTGATGGTCAGCTGCTCCAGCTGGTCCCGGTCGACCGGTGCCGGAGCACCGGTGAGCGCATCCTGGAGCGCGCCGTCCCGGTCGACCAGCACCGCCGTCGGCCCGAGGTAGAGATTCCCCTCGAGGAGCGCACGGAGGACCGGCAGAGCGTGCACGTCGGTCGCCTCCACCAGGGAAGCGATGGTCTCGTCGCGTGACTCGGGCTTGACCAGCCTGTCGAGGGTGGCGGCATCGAGGGTCGTGGGCGGGCGCGGCTCGGGCGGGGCGGCCTCGCCAGAGCGGGCCGCCGTCGCCGTGAGCAGCATGAGCAGTGTGAGGAGGCGCCGCTCAGCGCTCGGCACGCTTCTCATTGCCGGGGATGTACGGGCTCCAGGGCTGGGCACGGATGGGCTTGGACGTCTTCCACACCACCGAGAACTGACCGTTGCCCTGAACCTCGCCGATCATCACCGGCTTCCACAGGTGGTGGTTGGTCTCGTCCATCTTCAGGGCGAACCCGGAGGGGGCGGTGAAGGTCTGCCCGCTCATCGCAGCACGGACGGCGTCCACCTTGGTCGTCCCGGCCTTCTTCACCGCCTGGGCCCACATGTGGATGCCGACGTACGTGGCCTCCATGGGATCGTTGGTGACCCGCGAATCGCCGCCGGGAAGGTTGTTCTTCTTCACGTACTCCTTCCACTGCTTGATGAAAGCGGTGTTCGCCGGGTTCTTCAGCGACATGAAGTAGTTCCAGGCCGCGAGGTGGCCCACCAGCGGCTTGGTGTCGATGCCCCGGAGCTCCTCCTCGCCCACGCTGAAGGCGACCACCGGGATGTCGGTCGCCTTCAGGCCCTGGTTGCCCAGCTCCTTGTAGAAGGGAACGTTCGAGTCGCCGTTGATGGTGGAGATGACCGCGGCGTGTCCGCCGGCCCCGAACGCTTTGATCTGCGCGACGATGGTCTGGTAGTCGCTGTGGCCGAAGGGCGTGTAGGTCTCCTGGATGTCCTTGTCGGTGACGCCCTTGGCGTGGAGGAAGGCGCGGAGGATCTTGTTGGTGGTCCTCGGGTAGACGTAGTCCGTGCCGAGCAGGAAGAAGCGGGTCGCGCCCCCTCCCTCCTTGGACATCAGGTACTCCACCGCCGGGATGGCCTGCTGGTTCGGCGCCGCGCCGGTGTAGAAGACGTTCTGGCTCAGCTCCTCGCCCTCGTACTGCACCGGGTAGAAGAGCAGCCCGTTCAGCTCCTCGAAGACCGGGAGGACGGACTTCCGCGAGACCGAGGTCCAGCAGCCGAAGACCGCCGCCACCTTGTCCTTGGTCAGCAGCTGCCGGGCCTTCTCGGCGAACAGCGGCCAGTTCGAGGCCGGGTCCACCACCACCGGCTCGATCTTCTTCCCCAGCACTCCTCCCTTGGCATTGATCTCCTGGATGGTCATCAGGGCCACGTCCTTCAGCGATGTCTCGCTGATGGCCATGGTCCCGGAGAGGGAGTGGAGAATGCCGACCTTGAGGGTCTCCTCCGCCCGAGCGTCGGCCGCGGAGAGGGTGAGGGCACATGCCAGCGCTGCGAGCCCGAAGCGTCCGTTCATCGTGTGCTGTCTCCATTCGGCCCGCCGCGGGCCGGCGCCGGAGGCTGCAAGCGCCGGACCGCGCGCTCCGGGCGACCTTCCCTGGGGATCGCTCCGGGCTGACATCCGGCTCAGGTAACGAATTTGTCGGAACGCGCTCAAAGGACGACAAATTCGTGTGGGACCTGCCGACCGGTCGGCTCCAACCGCGCATGCCCTCGCCCCGCCGCGTGGCCGTGACGCACCTCGCCAGACAGAATTGTTGGATCTCCGGGGCAGGCGACGGATTTGTCGGCGCCCGCTCCCCGGGCGGAGGTCAGCGGTCGAAGCGGCGGAAGGGATCCGGCGCCTTGGCCCGTTCCTTCTCGGTCGCGCTCACCGCTGCTTCCAGCGCGCCCAGTCGGGGGACGGGCTTGGAGAGTGCTGCACGGACGTCGCCCTCGAAGCGCACCTTGCCGGTCGCGACCTCACGCAGGGCGACGACGGCCGACTTGTTCCGCAGCGTCTGGATGAGAGGCGTCGCGCCCTGCGCCAGCTGGCGGGCGCGACGGGTGGCGAGGATGCAGAGCGCGAAGCGATTGTCGACGAACTCGGCACAATCCTCGACGGTGATGCGGGCCATGAGCGACCTCGGCGGCGGACGGGTGGAGCGAAACCGTCCTGCGGGTCCGAGCGGTCCCTTGGCCCGAGTGCAGGTGCGAAACGGCAGCGCGTGGAGGTGAGTATCAGGGCCACCCGGGCGCCCGCAAGCGACCCTGGACGCAGGGTGAACGGCCGCGGATTCGCTTTCCAGCTGCCGGGCTGTTAGGGAGTCTGCCATCGCGGAGGTCTCCCTGCGCGACCTCCCGCGCCGTACCGGTGCGTGTGTTTCTCGTCCGGCCGGTCTTCCTGCTCGACAGAAGGTAGTTCTCGACGTGTCCACAGAGTCGATCTCTGATCCCGATTTCCATGCCCTGGGCCTGAGCCCCGCGGCGCTCCGCGCGGTGAGCGCGGCAGGGTTCTCCACTCCCACCCCCATCCAGTCCGGGGCCATTCCCCCGGCGCTGGCCGGTGCCGACGTCATCGGCTGTGCGGCCACCGGCACCGGCAAGACCGCCGCCTATCTGCTTCCGATTTTGGAGCGGCTGTCGGGCAAGACCGGAACGCGCACGCTGGTGCTGGCTCCGACGCGCGAGCTCGCGGTCCAGATCGCGCAGGCGGTCGAGGTCCTCGGGCGCGAGGCCAGGGTCCGCCCCGCGGTGGTGATCGGCGGCGTTGGGCAGGAGGGACAGCGGCAGGCGCTCCGCGAACGGCGGCCCATCCTCGTCGCCACCCCCGGCCGGCTGGTCGATCACCTGGAGTCGGGCACCGCGCGTCTCGACGAGATCGAGATCCTGGTGCTCGACGAGGCCGACCGGATGCTGGACATGGGCTTCGCGCCGCAGCTCCGTCGGGTGATGGCGCGCTTGCCGGCGAAGCGCCAGACGCTCCTCTTCTCCGCGACGATGGCCGGCGAGGTCGCCGAGTTCGCCCGGAAGCACCTGCGCTCTCCGGTGCGGGTGGAGGTGGCCCGGTCCGGCACCACCGCGCCCCGCGCGAGTCAGCAGATCTACCGTGTCTCGCAGACGGAGAAGAACGCACTGCTCCAATCGCTCCTCGACGCTTCCGGGGACAGCACGCTGGTCTTCGTCCGCACGCGCCGCCGCGCCGACAAGATCGCCCGGGTCCTGGAGCGGGCGGGTCATCGTATCGAGCGGCTCCATTCCGACCGCTCCCAGGTGCAGCGGCAGCGGGCGCTGGAGAGCTTCCGCCGAGGACAGGTCCGGGTCCTGGTCGCCACCGACATCGCCGCGCGCGGGATCGACGTGGCGGACATCGGTCACGTCGTCAACTACGACCTGCCGCACGTCCCCGAGGATTACGTGCACCGCATCGGCCGGACCGCGCGCGCCGCTGCCAGCGGCCGCGCCTCGAGCTTCGTCGCACCGGACGAGGGCCCCCTGCTGCAGGCCATCGAGCGGCTGACCCGGACCCGCATCCCGGAGGGCCAGGTTCCCCGGAACGAGCCGGCCTTCGCCGCGGCCCTCGCGGAGGCGGCTGCGCTGCAGAGGAGCCCCGGGCCGCCCCAGCGCACGCACGGCGTCTCCTCGCGACCGGCGGGCCAGCAGCCTGGTCGGCACGCCCGGACTCACGGACGCGGCGCCATCTTCTCCGGGGCGCCCCGGCGGGCTACGGGGCGAGGCGCTCGGACGGCGGCGGGCACTCGCTGGTCGTAGCGCCGGACGCGGCGCCACGGTCTCCGCGCCCCTCAGCGCGGCGTGTTCTTGTCCGTCTGCAGCTCGGCAGGGGTCAGCGCACGGTTGAAGATGTGCACCTCGTCGATCACCCCGAGGAAGTTGAAGAGCACCGGCGAGCCGGCCCGCTGCCCGATGTTCGCGTTCAGCGGGCCGTTGGCCTGGGACGCCGGGATG
Organism: Myxococcaceae bacterium; assembly: GCA_035646995.1. GTDB lineage: Bacteria > Myxococcota > Myxococcia > Myxococcales > Myxococcaceae > RPRB01. The sequence continues at coordinate 29 of DASROG010000487.1, read as the reverse complement.
GTCCCGAGGAGCGCCCCGTTGTCGAGCAC
>DASROG010000486.1:0-5864 GCA_035646995.1 Myxococcaceae bacterium | reverse complement strand
GTGTTCCCACGGCCTCGAGGGCTTCGTCGTCATCCACATGTCAGCTGCAGCAAGCGCACCGAGGCGTGACCGCCGTGACTTGCTGAACATCCGTCCAGAGTGCCGGCCTCGCGGTCCCGCGCCGTGGACACTGTGCTCCGCCGCGCTCGACGGAGCTCGCGCTGGCACGTCCGCTGCTCCCGTCTCCGGGACGTGCGGTCCCGCATTCGCGGGTCGCCGGCCGGGCCATTCCGGTCCGGAGAGGGCGTGGAGGTGGAAGGTGCTGACGACAGGAAAGCGGCTGGCGGTGTTCTCCATCCGAGAGGGAAAAGGCGGAACGGTGTGGGTGCGGGCGGGCTCGGCGTTCGTGAACCGCGACGGCTCGCTGAACGTGCTCCTGGACGTCCTGCCGCTCGATGGCAAGCTGCACGTCCGGGAGGCGGGAGACCGCCGCGAGACGACCGAGGTGGCGGCGGAGACGAACCTCGCCGCGGTGGGGGGTGCGCAGTGAGCGGACGCGGATTCGTCCTCACCGCCGCGCTGCTCTCCGCCGGCTGGGCTCACGCGGTGCCGGTGCCGCCCGGCTCGGCGACCACCGGAAAGGCCAAGCGCGCCACCGGGACGGGCGTGCTGAACCTGAACACGGCCACCCTGGACCAGCTCGACGCGCTCCCGGGGGTGAGCCCGAAGCTCGCCGCGGCGGTGGTGGCCGAGCGGTCCGCCCGCCCCTTCAGCCGGCCGGAGGACGTGATGCGGGTCCCCGGGATGAGCAAGCGGCGCTTCGAGCGGCTCCGGCGGCACCTCGCGGTGACCGGCCAGAGCAGCTTCGTGCCCCCTCGGGCACGGGCGAAGCCCGCCGACCACGGGTCCAGCGCACGCCCGCACCCCTGAGCCGGGCTCCGGGCTGGCCGGGGGCGGGGGTGGCACGCCCACCGATCACCACTGAAACGCCCTTCTTCTGGGGCGTTCAGCGGCTGCCAGCCCGTCCGGCAGCGCCACTTCCCAGGACACCCCGTCACGGGCCATGCTCCCGGGTGTCCATGAGGAAGGACGAAGCGGGGTCCGGGGTTGTCGACCGGGTCCCGCTCGCGTGCCCTCCGATTCTGCCGTGAACCTGCTGCACTCCGCCCCGGAGACCGATTCCGCCCCCAGCCCGTTGCCGGACGCAGCGGCGGGCGCGACCGTCGAGCGCTTCCTCCAGACGGTACGCCGTCGGCAGGCGCGGGCGGTGGCCCTGGAGTCGGCGCTCCTCGCGTCGGCCGCGGTGGGGTTCGGGGTGACGCTGGCCGGGCTGCTCGCCCGGGCCTGGCCGCGCGGGGTGCGCTGGGTGCTTGCGGTGGCGGTGGTGGTTGCGGTCGGGCTGGTGGCCGATCGCATCCGGCGTCACTGGATGCGCGCAGCGGGGAATCCCTTCCGGACCGCGCGGCTGGTCGCGGCGCGGATGCCCGGCGTCTCGCTGGACCTTCTCGCCGCGCTCGAGCTGCGGCGGGCAATGGCGCACGACCCATCCTTCTCCACCGAGCTCGCGCTCGCGCACCTGCGCTCGGTGGACGAGCGGACGGCCCATCTCGATGCCCAGGCGGTGGTGGACCGGCGAGCGATTCGCCGCGCGGGCCTCGCCGCCCTCGGCGCGCTCGCCGCCCTGGCGCTGGTCTCCGCCGTCTGGCCGGAGCGGGTGCGCGCCCTGCTCCTCGCGCTCAGGCCGGCGGCGACCTCCGGAAGCCAGCTCGCGCGCGAGCCCATCACCAGCGAGCTGGAGGTGCTGTACCTGTACCCCGCCTACACCGGGCTCGCTCCCCGGACGGTGAGCAGCACCGGTGACCTGGCCGGGCCGAAGGGCACGGTGGTGCAGCTCCGCACCCGGGCAGACCGCGCGGTGAGCGGGGCACAACTGGTGCTCAGCACCGGTTCCGTGGTCCCTCTTCGCGTCGAGCACGGTCGCGACCTGAGCGGAAGCCTGGTGCTCCAGACGACCGGGACCTACTCCCTGGTCTTCACCGGACGCGCCGGACGCGAGGTGGCCCGGGGCCCCGACTTCCCGCTCACCGTGGAGCCGGATGCACCCCCGCAGGTTGCGGTGCTGCTCCCCGGCTCGGAGCTGGAGGTAGATCCGGACCAGGAGGTGCTGATCCGCTGGGAGGCCTCGGACGACTACGGGCTCTCCGACGTGGCGCTGGTCTGGACCAGCCCGGACGGGCAGGGCCACCGGCAGAAGCTGGCCCACGACGACGGACGAAAGAGCTCCGGGCAGTACCGCTGGCCCCTCGGCCCGCTCAGGCTCTCCGCCGGAGACCGGGTCACCTATTCCGTCGAGGCGCAGGACAACGACGCCGTGGACGGCCCGCAGAAGGGCACGAGCCGACAACAGACTCTCGTGGTTTACAGCGCCGCCGAGCATCGCCGGGAAGCGCTCCGCCGCGCCTCCGAGCTGTGGGAGCGGCTCCTCGCCCACCTCGCCACGCGCATGGAGGGGCCCGATCGCGACGCGCGCAAGTCCGACGACAAGGTCCGGTCCCAGGAGCCGGTGGACACCTCCGGGCTGGTGCTGTCCGGCGACATCGTGAGCACCGCCCGGGCGCTGGCCCGCGAGCGGGACCGGAACGAGGCGCTGGTCTCTGCGCTGCAGCACGTGGGGGCGGACGTCGCCGCACGCGTCCGCGCCACCGCCGATGCGCGCAAGCTCTGGCTCCGGCTCTCCGGACGGCGCACCGATCTGGACATGGACGGCCGGCTGACCCGGGTGGTCCAGGAGGAGATCTCCGCGCTGGAGAAGGACGCGCTCTACCTCGAATCGCTGCTCGACCAGCAGCGGCTCGAGGAGCTGCGGGAGCTGGCGGGGCAGATGGCCCGGGAGCAGCGGGAGCTGGCCAAGCTCATCGAGCAGTTCCAGAGCACCCGCGACCCCGGTCTGCAAGAGAAGATCCTCCGGCAGGTCGGGGCGCTCCGGAACCGCATGGACGAGCTGGCCCGGCGGATGGCCGAGCTCCAGAAGAGCATCCGCGACGAGCACTACAACCTCGAGGCTCTGAGGGAGATGGCGCGGCAGCAAGACATGCAGGGCGGGCTGGACGACATCGAGAAGCTCCTGAAGGAGGGCAAGACCGAGGAGGCCCTCGCCCGGCTCCAGCAGCTGCAGGCGCAGATGAGCGAGCTGCAGAAGCGGCTGGAGGAGAATGCGGAGAGCATGGGCGGTCGCGCCAACCCCGAGCTGGTGAAGCGGTACCGCGACTTCAGCGACGCGCTGAAGAACACCACCGAGGAGCAGCGGCAGCTCGCCGAGCAGACCAAGGCCGTGCGCGACCGGTACCGCGAGCAGATGCGCCAGCGGATGAAGCAGGCGGCCGCCGGGCTCAAGGAGCAGCTGCAGAAGAAGGCCGACCAGGTGGCGCAGGACTACCTGCGGGTGGGGCCGAACGACCTGAGCCCCCGCGCGGACCAGCCGCTGGAGCAGGCCAAGTCCGAGCTGGAGAACCTCAAGTCGGCGCTGAAGTCGGAGGACTTCGACCTCGCCGCCGAGGCCGCGCAGCGGGCGGTGCGCCAGGCGGAGGAGCTCGCTCGCGCCGGCGAGCAGCAGCGGGCCCTGGACGAGGCCTACCAGAATCCCGCGGACGTCCGGGAGAAGTCGCGCCGGCTGGCCCAGCGTCTGGAGAAGGACGCCGAGACGGTGCGCGACATCCGCCGGAAGCTGGATCAGCTCTTCCCCCCGCTCTCCTCGCAGCTGGGCCAAGCGGACCGGCAGAAGCTCCAGGAGCTCGGTCAGGGGCAGCGGAAGCTCAGCCAGCGCGCACAGGACCTCCAGCAGAAGATGCGGCAGCTCGAGCAGATGGCGCCCCTCTTCGGCGAGCAGGGCGAGGAGGCGCTGCAGCAGATCTCCGACCGGATGGCGGGTGCCACCGAGCGGCTGGAGGGCAGGGACCCCCAGCGGGGCTACGGAGAGCAGAAGGCGGCGCTGGACTCGCTCGAGCAGCTCCAGCAGTCGATGCAGCAGAGCCAGCGTGGCGGTGGCCGCGGTGGGCTGCCTCTCCCGCTGCTCGCCGGGGGTGAGCAGGAGGGGGGCAACGAGCTGAGCCGCCAGAAGGTCGAGGTCCCCGACGCCGACCCCGACGGGGCGCCACGGGAGTTCCGCAAGGACCTGCTGGACGCGATGAAGCAGGGCACCCCGGAGCGTTACCGTGACCAGGTGAAGCGCTACTACGAGGAGCTGGTGAAGTGAGGCGAGCCGCGGCCGCCTTCCTCCTCCTCCTGGCCGGCCTGGCCTGGGCCGCACCCGCGGATCTGCGGGCCCGGGTCCGGGCGCTCGAGGAGTTCCTCGACGAGGAGGACTACGTCTCGGCCAAGGCCGAGCTGGAGCGCCTCCGCCAGGGCAACGAGAAGAACGAATCCTTCGACTTCTTCGCCGGCCGCGTGGCCTTCGGCGAGGGCCGGTACGCGGACGCGGTCTCGGCCCTGGAGCTGGCCGGCGTCGAGGACCGGCCGGGGAGCTACCTCCGCCTCGCCCGGGACACGCTGGCCATCACCCGCGACCACGAGCGGGCGGAGAGCGACCACTTCATCTTCCTGTACCCGAAGGGGAAGGACGCAGTCCTCGCCCCCTATGCGCTGGAGGCCCTGGAGGCGCAGCGCGCGGCGCTGGCGCAGGACCTGGGCCATGCGCCCCCGGGGAAGGTGCGGATCGAGGTGGTGAACGACGCCGCGGAGCTCGCCCGGGTCTCCACCCTCTCCCAGAAGGAGATCGACCAGACCGGCACCATCGCCATCTGCAAGTTCAACAAGCTGATGGTGACCTCTCCCAAGGCGGTCCTGCGCGGCTACGACTGGCTGGACACCCTGGCGCACGAGTACACGCACCTGGTCGTCACCCAGACCGGCCACAACTCGGTTCCCATCTGGCTCCAGGAGGCCCTGGCGAAGTACCTCGAGTCACGCTGGCGCGGCCCGGCGGGCAAGGCCCTGCCGCCGTCCTCGCGGACCCTGCTCGCCGAGCGGGTGCAGAAGAACGACCTCATCCCCTTCGCGAGGATGCATCCCTCGATGGCCAAGCTGCCCACCTGGAAGGACGCCGCCACCGCCTTCGCCGAGGTGTTCTTGGCCGCCGAGTACCTCCACAAGGAGCACGGGATGAAGTCCCTGCGGACCATCGTCGAGGCGATGGGGGCGGGGTCGACGGACCAGCAGGCGGTGGAGAAGGCCACCGGGAAGCCGTTCGCCACGTTCGAGAAGAGCTGGATGGCCTACCTCCGCGCCCAGCCGCCGCCCGCGACGAGGGCACCGGCCACCTCCGAGCGACCGGTGCTCAAGGGGAAGAACACCCCGCCCGAGGAAGGGAAGAAGGGCCGGGAGATCTCCTTCGGCGACTTCGACGAGGTGGAGAACCCGGCCGCCCGCCGGTGGGCGCACCTCGGGGAGCTGTTCCGTGAGCGAGGGCGGTTCGTGGCCGCGGCCGAGGAGTACGGGAAGGCGCACGCCCTGGTGGGGAACGCCTACGAGACCATCTCCAACAAGTACGCTCTGGCCCTGATGGCGGTGAAGCGTCTGGACGAGGCGGAGAGGGTGCTCCTGGGGTCGCTCGATGCGCACCCGGGCTACGCCTCGACCCAGGTCCACCTGGGCCGCATCTACCTGAGCCGGGGACAGTGGGCGCAGGCACGGTCGGCGTACCGCGCGGCGCTGGCGCAGGACCCCTTCGACCCGGAGATTCACCTGGCGCTCGTCAAGTCCGCCCAGTCGCTGGGGGACGGCGCGCTGCTCGAGCGTGCCCGGAGCGCCTCGGTCATCCTCACCGGCGTACCCTCCGAGCGGCTCTCCGAGCTGCTGGCACGTCTACCCGGCCCGCAGTCCGACCCGTCCGACGTCGCGCTCCCTCGCGGCCCGGCCGAGCCCCCCCG
>DASROG010000485.1:0-5418 GCA_035646995.1 Myxococcaceae bacterium | reverse complement strand
ACTCGACGGCGAGCGAGAGCAGCTCGGGCGGAGGCTGAAGAGCGTCGATTTTCTCCGCAGCGTCGGCGTCGACTGAGCAAGGTCGCTGGCGCGCGCCTGCGTGCGGATGGGGCGAGAGGCGGAGAGGCGGGTCGATGCGGGTGGTCCCGGCGTGTTAGGTCCGACGCCTTGGCGATGACCTTCCAGGAACTGATCCTCGCGCTCCAGCATCACTGGGCACGGCAGGGATGCATCCTCACCCAGGCCTACGACGTGGAGGTGGGCGCCGGGACCATGGCGCCCACCACCTTCCTGCGCGCGCTCGGGCCCGAGCCGTGGAACGTCGCCTACGTCCAGCCTTCGCGCCGCCCGGCGGACGGGCGGTTCGGCGAGAACCCCAACCGGCTGTTCCAGCACCACCAGTTCCAGGTCATTCTCAAGCCAGCGCCCAAGGACGTGCAGGCGCTCTACCTCGACTCGCTCCGGGCCATCGGCATCGACCCGCTGGAGCACGACCTCCGCTTCGTCGAGGACGACTGGGAGGCCCCCACCCTCGGAGCCTGGGGGCTCGGCTGGGAAGTGTGGTGCGACGGGATGGAGATCACCCAGTTCACCTACTTCCAGCAGTGCGGTGGCTTCGAGTGCCGGCCGGTCTCGGCCGAGCTCACCTACGGGCTCGAGCGGATCGCGATGTACCTGCAGAACGTGGAGAACGTCTTCGACGTCGAGTGGGTCAAGGGCGTGAGTTACGGCGAGGTCTTCCACCGCAACGAGGTGGAGATGAGCACCTACGCGTTTCGCGCCTCGGATCCGGCGGTGCTCTTCGCGCTCTTCGAGACCTACGAGAAGGAGTGTGCGCGGCTCCTCGCGCTGGGACTGCCGCTGCCGGCGTACGAGTCGGCCCTGAAGTGCTCCCACACCTTCAACCTGCTCGACGCGCGGGGGGCGATCAGCGTCACCGAGCGGGCGGGGTTCATCAAGCGCGTGCGCGACAACGCCCGGGCCTGCGCCGAGGCCTACCTCAAGGTCCGCGCCGAGCTCGGCTTCCCGCTGCGGAAGACCGGGTGGACCGTGGGTCAGCAGCCGCCGCTGCTCGAAGGAGCGCCGGCGAGCAGGGTCTGGGACACCTTCCTCGCGGAGCAGAAGGGATGAGCGAGGATCTCCTCTTCGAGGTGGGCACCGAGGAGCTCCCCGCCGGAGCGGTGGAGCCGGCCGCCGACCAGCTCCGGACCCTGGTCGTCTCGGGGCTGGACGGGGCGCGCCTCGGCCACGGCGCGGCCCGCATCTTCGCCACCCCCCGCCGCCTGGCGGTGCTCGTGGAGGCGGTCGAGCAGCGCAGCCCCGACGTGACCCGCCAGGCGCTCGGGCCCTCGGTGAAGGCCGCCTTCGCTCCGGACGGCTCGCTCACCAAGGCCGCCATCAAGTTCGCCGAGGCCCAGGGGGTGGCGGTCCAGTCGCTCCGCCGCGTGCAGGCGCCGAAGGGCGAGTACCTCGCGGCGGAGGTCACCGAGCCCGGACGGCCGGCGAGCGCGCTCCTCCCCGGCGTCCTCGGTGCGGCGGTGCACGGCATCGAGTTCCGGAAGAGCATGCGCTGGGGCGAGGTGGAGCAGACCTTCGCCCGCCCGGTGCAGTGGCTGCTCGCGCTGCACGGGCTGGAGGTGGTCCCGGTGGTGTTCGCCGACGTGAAGAGCGGGCGGATGACCCTCGGGCACCGCTTCCTCGCGCCGGGCCCGCATCCGGTCGCCGATCCCCGCGAGTACCCCGGCCTCCTCGAGCGGGCGCACGTCCTGGCCGACGTCACCCGCCGCAAGGAGCGGATCCGCACCGAGGTTGCCGAGGCCGCCCGGAAGGCGGGAGGGAGGATCCGGGACGACGAGGCGCTCCTGGACCAGGTCACCGAGCTCGTGGAGTGGCCGACGGCGGTGCTGGGCAGCTTCGAGGAGCGCCACCTCGACCTGCCGCCCGAGGTGCTGGTGCAGGAGATGACCTCGCACCAGCGGTACTTCCCGGTGGTGGACGCGGGCGGGAAGCTGCTCCCGCGCTTCGTGGCGATCTCCAACACCCCGGTGAAGGATCCCGCCCTCTCGCGCCGGGGCTACGAGCGGGTGCTTCGCTCCCGGCTCACCGACGGCCGGTTCTTCTTCGACGAGGACCGGAAGGTGCCACTCGCGGCGCGGGTGCCGGCGCTCGAGCGAGTGGTGTGGCAGGGCAAGCTCGGGACCTACGCCGAGAAGGTGGGCCGCATCCGGCTCCTCGCCGCGGCGCTCACCCGGGCGGTGGGACGTCCCGAGCTGCTGGGGGTCGTGGACCGGGCGGCGCTTCTGGCCAAGGCGGACCTCACCACCGGCATGGTGGGCGAGTTCCCCGAGCTGCAGGGAATCATGGGGCGGGAGTACGCGCTCTCCTCCGGGGAGCCCCCGGCGGTCGCCCAGGCCGTCGCCGACCATTACCTGCCGCGCGGAGCGTCGGACCCGGTGCCCGCCGACGACCCGGGGGCCCTGGTGGGCATCGCGGACCGGCTGGACACGCTCGCCGGGCTCTTCGCCCTGGGCAAGCCGCCCACGGCCTCGGCCGATCCCTTCGGCCTCCGCCGGGCGTGCCTGGGCGTGGTCCACCTGGTCCTCGGCCGGGGTTACCGGCTATCCCTGGGGGAGGCCGTGGACCACGCGTTCGACGGAGTGGGGAAGAAGCTCGGTCTCGGTGCGTCCCGGCTGGCGGAGGCCCGGGGGCAGCTCCTGGAGTTCTTCCGCGGCCGCCTGCGCGCGCTCTGGGCGGACCGGGCCCGCGGCGACGTGGTGGAGGCGGTGCTCGCCGCCGGGTTCGACGACCTCCGGCAGGCGCGGGCCAGGCTCGACGCCTTCGCCCAGGTGGTGGGCGCGCCGGACTTCACCCCGCTGGCCATCGCCTTCAAGCGGGTGGCGAACATCTTGGAGAAGCAGGGGAGAGACGTCTCGCCTGAACCGGCCGACCCGCGGCTGTTCCGGGAGCCCTCCGAGATCGCGCTGTCCCAGGCCGCCCGGCAGGCCTCGACCGAGGTGCACCGGGCCCTGGACGCGGAGAATGCCCCGGCCGCGCTCGCCGCCGCCCGTGCCCTGAAGGGGCCGGTGGACGCCTTCTTCGACCAGGTGCTGGTGATGACCGACGATCGACCCGTGCGCGAGAACCGGGTTCGCCTGCTCCGCGAGGTGGCTCAGGTCTTCGCGCCGCTGGCGGACCTGTCCCGCATCCAGGCCGAGGGCGGAGGAGCGCCGTGACCCTGATCCTGATGGTGATGCTCGCCACGCAGCCCGTCCTGGAAGCGGAGATCGACAGCCAGACCCGCGAGGACGACGAGCTCCCGCCCTCCTCGGTGCTTCCCTACACCCCGCGCTTCGATGGGAAGACCCTCTCCGGTCTGGTATGCGGTCCGGAGGTGAAGAACGCCTCGGTGAAGAAGCTCCTCCAGCAAGGCACCCGACTGACCGACAGCAAGGACCTGACCGAGGTGAAGCGGGCGGTGCCGAAGCTCCAGCGCGCCCTGGAGCTCGACCCGAAGGCGGGCTGGGCCTATCTCATCCTCGGCAGTGCCCATGCCAAGCTCGGGGATCCGCAGGCCGGGACCCGCGCCTACGAGACCTATCTCCTGTCGTGCCGCACGTACCCCAACGCCGACCGGGTGCAGCGGATCCTCACCGACTACTGGCGGGCCACGGGCGGGAAGGACGACACCACGCCCCGTCGTTGACGAGTCCCGGCGGTGAGGGGAAGAACCCCGGCCGGACGCCTGTTCTCCTCCTCGCCGCTAGTCCTTGCGACGCCGGGTCGCGGATCTCTAGGATGCGCGCCCTTTTGATGCGCCTCACCCTCGCCTCGACCCTGCTCCTCGCCGTCGCGTGCAACCGGGATCTCATCGCGCGACCGCCGGTGGAGACGCGCCTCTACTATCCCTCCGGGGTGGGCTTCGCTTCCGCGGCCGACGGCGGCCTGGGGCGCCTCTACGTCGCGAACTCCAACTTCGATCGCCGGTTCGACGTGGGCTGGGTCACCGCGCTCGATCTCTCCCTGGTACGGACCGGCGACGGCGCGCGGGCGCTGCCGCTGCCGGGGGACCCGGTCCCGCCGCCTCCGGACGGAGGCTCCGACCAGGGCCGGCCCGTCCAGTTCATCGACCTGGCCACCGACGCGGGGAGCATCGTGACCATCGCCAGCTTCGCCGGGCTGGCCACGGTGGACCCGGCCGGCACCCGGCTCTTCGTGCCCTCGCGCTCCGAGGGCGACGAGCTGGCGGTGATGGACATCACCCCGTCCACCGACGGCGGCATCCCGATGCGGTGCTTCTTCTCCGGGGGAACCGACTGCACCATCGATGCGCTCCGGCTCGCCCTCGCCCAGGAGCCAGGGCAGCTCGGACAGCCCGCCGCTCCGCAGCCCTACGGGGTGACGCTCGCGCCGGACAGCGACGAGATCTACGTCACCCACCTCCGCCCGGCCGGCAGCCCTGCGGGGAGCGCCAACAACCTCCAGAACTTCCTGGTCACGCTGCACCAGGCCGATCTGGACGCGGCCCGGGCCAGCTATGCCACCGACGGGGGATACGTGGTCCCCGACTCGGCCTTCGCCAGTATCGGCAGGGGATCGTCGAACAGCGTGGTGGTCACCACGGACTTTCTCTACGTCTCGGGCCGGGCGAAGATCGCCAGCACCGATCCGGACGTCCTGCTCCGCGTGGTGGACCGCAGGGCCAACCTGGTCGCCTTCCCGCAGCTGCAGCTCGTCTGGGCGTCGCTCGACGCCCGCGCCCTGCAGCTCCGGCCGCGCGAAGGGCTCCGCCCCCCGCGGCTCTACCTCGCGGTGGACAACCCGGCGACGCTGCTGGTGATCGACGTGATCGAGCCGGTCGGCGAGGCGCTCCCGCCCACCTTCACCCTGGTGCGGGGGGTGCCGCTTCCGGCGGGGCCCAACGACGTCCAGCTCATTCCGCGCACCGGCCGGGCGCCGCTGGTGGTGGTGAGCTGCTCGATCGACGGCTCGCTGGCGTTCTACGACGACGACCTCGGCCAGCTCGCCGCGCTGGTCCCGGGGGTGGGCGCCGTTCCGTTCGCCATCGCGGTCGACCGCCGGGACCAGTTCGCGCGGCTCTACGTCAGCAACTTCGGTGACGGACGGGTCGCGATGGTCGACGTGCCGCTCTCGGCGGAGGCCGCCGGAGGCCGCTTCGCGCCTCACCTCGTGGGGCACATCGGCCCGAAGCAGTACTGCGTCCTGGCCACCGACGACCGCAACTGCGTGGACGCCACTCCGTGAAGACGAGACTCGTCGCCCTCCTCACGTTCGGCCTCGCCTGCTCGCAGAGCAGCGTGCCCCCGCCCACCGGGCTGAGCGGCACCAACTCCTCCGTGGTCTCGGGGTCGCTGCTCTTCGTCACCAGCACCCGGAGCAACGAGCTGCGGGTCCTGGACC
>DASROG010000484.1:0-2269 GCA_035646995.1 Myxococcaceae bacterium | reverse complement strand
GCGCTGGAGACCTCGAAGGCCGCAGCTCCCTCGCTCACGCCACCCCCGGCTCGCTCGCTCACGCCACCCCCCGCTCCCCGCGCCGAGCCTCCCGGGGTCGAGCCCATCCCGGTGGGAACCGGCTCCTACAACCTCGCCGAGGAGCTGGCCGACGAGCTCCAGGAGCTCGGCCCGCCTCCCGAGGAGCCTTCGGCTGCCGGGGGGGACTTCCAGTACTCGGTCGAGGAGGTCTTCAGCGAGTTCAAGAAGGGGCTCGAGCGTGTCGTGCAGAGCACCGACGTGGACACCCACTACGACCTGGGCATCGCCTACAAGGAGATGGGCCTCCTCGACGACGCGGTCCAGGTGTTCGAGGTCGCCCGTCAGGCCTGTCAAGGGCAGCCCAGGGAGGTGGACTGCCTCACGATGATCGGCCTGCTCCAGGGCATGCGGAACGATCCGCAGCGGGCGGTCGCAGCCTTCCGGGACGCCCTGGCCAGTCCCCACGGCACGCCGCGCGAGGTGAGCCTTCGCTACGAGCTGGGCCTGGCCCACGAGGCAGCGAGCGCTCCGGGGAAGGCCCTGGGCCAGTACCTGGCTGTGCAGAAGGCGGAGCCCGCGCACCGTGACGTGGCGGAGCGGGTGCGCCGACTCTCCGCCACGGCGCGACCGGAGGAGGATGGCCCACCGCGCCCCACCACCGCATCCTCACCCACTGGTCGGCCGGCACCCACCCGACCGGCCGCGCCCGAGCCGTCGCCGACTGCGAAGACGCGCAAGGTGGGGTACTTGTAGAGACCCTCCCCGACGATGAGCTATCTGGAACACTTCGGGCTGACCGAGGAGCCCTTCTCCAACGCGCCGGTCAGCCGCTTCTACTTCGAGTCTCCCCAGCACCAGCAGGCGCTGGTCCGCCTCACCCACGCCGTCTCGCGGATGCGCGGGCTCTCGGTGCTGGTGGGGGACATCGGCGCGGGGAAGACCACCCTCGCCCGCCGGCTGCTCGATGCGTTGCCCGAGGAGGAGTACGAGGCCGCGCTGTTCGTCATCATCCACTCCGGCGTGACCGCCTCGTGGCTGCTGCGCCGGATCGCGCTCCAGCTCGGGGTGGAGAGCCCGGCACAGGAGAAGCTGGCGCTCCTGAGCCAGCTTTATCAGCGGCTGATGCAGATCCACGAGCAGGGCCGCAAGGCGGTGGTGCTGATCGACGAGGCCCAGATGCTCGAGACCCGCGACGTGATGGAGGAGTTCCGGGGCCTGCTCAACCTCGAGGTGCCGGAGCGCAAGCTGATCTCCTTCGTCTTCTTCGGACTCCCGGAGATCGAGCGCAACCTTCGTCTGGATCCACCGCTGGCCCAGCGGGTGGCGATGCGCTACCGCCTCGAGCCGCTCAACGCCGACAGCAGCCGCTCCTACGTCGAGCATCGCCTCCACACCGCGGGGAGCGGCCGAAACCCCTTCACCCCCGCGGCGATCGAGGTGCTCCACCGGGTCTCGGGCGGCTCGCCACGCATCATCAACACCCTCTGCGACAACGCGCTGTTCGAGGCGTACCTCGCCGGCGAGACGACGGTGGACGCCTCCCGCATCGAGGAGATCGCCAGGAACCTCACGCTCGCCGCGGGCGAGACGATTGGCACCAACGGTACGCCCGCGGCCACCCCGGCCGGCAACGTGGACCTCTCCGAGGTGGACCGCTACCTCGAGAGCCTGAAGAGCTGAGCCGATGCGGTGGGGTGGCCCGAGCCGGCGGCGCCGACTCCTGGCGGTGGGTCTCCTCCTCGCGCTGGTCGGGGGTGCGCTGACCTTCCTCGCCGTGGGCCGATCCCGCTTCGCCTGGGATCAGGCCTGCACCCTCGCCCGGCGTCAGCTTCCCGGCCTGCTCGGGGCGGACGTCGGCCTGGGGCGCTGCGAGGTGGACCCCACCGGCCGCACCCTCCGCATCTACGGGCTCTCCGCCGCTGCCCCGGACAGCGAGCGGCCCATCTTCAGCGCTGACGAGCTCGAGGTCACCATCGCCGGCGTGCAGCCGCTGTCGGGGCGGCTGGAGCTGGACCGCGTCCGGGTGATCCGCCCTCGCCTGTGGCTGGACCTCACGCGCCCGCAGCCGGCGCGGCCGAAGAGCGATGGATGCCCGCTGCGAGCGCTCGAGCACCTGGAGGTGGACACGCTCGAGGTGCGCGGCGCGGAGGTGCGGGTGGCCCTCCCCGCCGGGCGCAGGGTGGAGGTGGCGGGGGTGGAGCTGAGCTGGCGCACCCGCCGCCGGGACGCCGAGTTCACCCTTCGCACG
>DASROG010000483.1:0-5550 GCA_035646995.1 Myxococcaceae bacterium | reverse complement strand
CTACCGGAGCGACCAGTTCAGCTTCGCTCGGGTCGGGGTCCCCTCGGCGTACTTCGAGAGCGGGCTCGACTACCGCGGGCGCCCTGCCGGCTGGGGACGGGAGAAGCGGGAGGCCTGGGAGGAGACCCGCTACCACCAGCCGTCCGACGAGCTGACCCCCGACTGGGACCTCTCGGGCGCGGTGGAGGACGCCCGGCTGCAGTTTGCGCTGGGGTACAGCGTCGCCCAGGCGACGGCCCTCCCCGCCTGGACCAAGGGGGACGAGTTCGAGGGAGCCCGCCTGCGCTCGCTGGAGGCCCTCCGCCAGCGCCCACCTGGATCGACGCCGGCCAGCGGCCGGTAGGCCTGCGCGTTAGGTTCGTCTGCTTGCCATGCCGGGGTTCGAGCTCGTCACCGATTACAGACCGCAGGGCGACCAGCCGCGTGCCATCTCCGAGCTGGTGGAGGGCGTGGTCCGGGGCGACGCCCACCAGACCCTGCTCGGGGTGACCGGCTCGGGGAAGACCTTCACCATGGCTCACGTGGTGGCCCAGGTGCAGCGGCCCACGCTGGTGGTCGCCCACAACAAGACCCTGGCCGCGCAGCTCTACGGGGAGTTCAAGGAGCTCTTCCCGCGGAACGCGGTCGAGTACTTCATCAGCTACTACGACTACTACCAGCCCGAGGCGTACATCCCGTCCTCGGACACGTACATCGAGAAGGACTCGTTCATCAACGACGAGATCGAGCGGATGCGGCACTCGGCGACGCACTCGCTCCGTACCCGCGACGACGTGGTCATCGTGGCCTCCGTGTCCTGCATCTATGGCCTGGGTACCGCCCGGAGCTACATGGCCCTGGCCGCCACCGCGCAGAAGGGCGCGGAGCTGGGGCGGGATGTGCTCATGCGGCGGCTGGTGGACGCGCAGTACGCTCGCAACGACCTCGACTTCCACCGCGGGACGTTCCGGGTGCGCGGTGACACGGTGGAGGTCTTCCCCGCATACGAGGAGGAACGGGCGGTCCGGATCGAGTTCTTCGGGGACACCGTCGAGCGGATCACCGAGTTCGACCCCCTGCGCGGCCAGTCGGTGTCGCAGGTGGAGAAGATCGTCATCTTCCCCGCCAGCCACTACGTCACCGAGGAGGAGCAGCGCGCCCGGGCCATCCGCGACATCCGTGACGAGCTGCGCGAGCGGCTGCAGTGGTTCCGCGCCCACGGGAAGCTGCTCGAGGCGCAGCGGCTCGAGGAGCGGACGATGTACGACCTGGAGATGATGGAGCAGGTCGGGTTCTGCAACGGCATCGAGAACTACAGCCGGCACCTCTCCGGCCGCGCCGCCGGCGAGCCGCCGCCCTGTCTTCTTGACTACTTCCCGAAGAACCTTCTCGTCTTCCTCGACGAGAGCCACCAGACGGTTCCCCAGATCGGCGCGATGTACCGCGGTGACCGGAGCCGGAAGGAGACCCTGGCCGAGTACGGATTCCGGCTGCCCAGCGCGATGGACAACCGTCCGCTGAAGTTCGACGAGTTCGAGTCGATGGTCCCGCAGGCCATCTACGTGAGCGCGACGCCCAGCGAGTACGAGCTGCAGCGGAGCCACGGCGTGGTGGTGGAGCAGGTCATCCGACCGACGGGGTTGACCGACCCGCTGGTGGAGGTGCGGCAGGCGCGGAACCAGGTGGAGGATCTCCTGGAGGAGGTCCGGCAGCGGGCCCAGGCGAAGGAGCGGGTACTGGTGACCACCCTCACCAAGCGCATGGCAGAGGACCTCACCGAGTACTTTGCCGACGTGGGCGTCCGCGTCCGCTACCTGCACTCGGACATCGACGCGCTGGAGCGCACCGCCATCATCCGCGACCTCCGGCGGGGCGAGTTCGACGTGCTGGTGGGCATCAACCTGCTCCGGGAGGGCCTCGACATCCCGGAGGTGTCGCTGGTCGCCATCCTCGACGCGGACAAGGAGGGCTTCCTCCGCAGCCAGGTGAGCCTCATCCAGACCATCGGCCGGGCAGCGCGCAACGTGAAGGGACGCGTCCTGATGTACGCCGACCAGATCACCGAGTCGATGCAGCGGGCGCTCGACGAGACCAGCCGGCGGCGGGAATTGCAGGAAACCTGGAACCGGGACCACGGGATCACGCCGCAGGGAGTGAAGAAGGCGATTCTCGACATGAGCGAGGTGCTCTACCGGTCCGACGGAGGTCTCGCACTCCCGAAGGCGGCCGAGGACGAGCTGCTCACCGCGGAGGAGGTTGCCCGGCTCACCCGCGAGTACTCGGCGGAGATGCACCGGGCCGCGGACGAGATGGAGTTCGAGCGGGCCGCCGAGCTCCGGGACAAGGTGCTCCTTCTCAAGGACATGGACCTGGGCCTCAAGCCGCCGTCGCGGTCGCTGCTCGAGACCGGCGTCCAGCGCGAAGAGGGTCCGGGCACCGCGGGGGGACGGCTCCGGGGCCGACGTCGAGGCGCCAGCGCGGATCGTGCTCAGCCCCAGCCAGGGTGGAGGGCCGCCGGGCGGGGGCGGAAGCGGCGCTGATGCCGTCCGCGGTGCTCGACGAGAAGCTGGACCGGCTGCCCCCCGCGCCGGGCGTCTACCTCATGAAGGACGCCCGGGGAGAGGTCATCTACGTCGGCAAGGCGGTGAACCTCCGCTCCCGGGTGCGCTCCTACTTCGGACGGAGCAGCGACACCCGGGCCTTCATCCCCTTCCTCGAGTCGTGGCTCGCGGACGTGGACACGGTGGTGGTGAGCAACGAGAAGGAGGCGCTCCTCCTCGAGAACGAGCTCATCAAGCGGTACCAGCCCCGGTTCAACGTCCTGCTCAAGGACGACAAGAACTTCATCTGTCTCCGCCTCGACCCGGCCGGCGAGTGGCCGCGGCTGGAGGTGGTGCGGCGCTTCAAGCGCGACGGGGCGATGTACTTCGGGCCCTACGCGAGCGCGAGCAGCATCCGGGAGACGCTGCGGATCATCAATCGCTACTTCCAGCTGCGGACCTGCTCGGACCACGTGCTGCACCACCGGAAGCGGCCTTGCCTTCTCCACCAGATCGGCCGTTGCCCGGCGCCGTGCGTCTACGACGTCTCCCGCGAGGAATACGCCGAATCGGTGCGGGAGGTGGCGCTGTTCCTGGAAGGGAAGGGCGGGGAGCTGCTCGACGCGCTTCGGACGCGAATGAAGGCTGCGGCGGAGGGCCTGCGCTTCGAGCAGGCCGCGCGGCTGCGGGACCAGCTCTACGCCATCGAGCGCTCGCTGGAGCGGCAGAAGATCGCCACCACCGAAGCCATCGACCAGGACGTCTTCGGCTACCACCGCGAGGCGGACCGGCTGGTGGTGTACGTGCTCTACATCCGCCAGGGCCGGCTCAACGGGGGACAGAGCTTTCCCTTCACCGGGCAGGAGTTCCCCGACGAGGAGCTTCTGGGGAGCTTCGTCAACCTCTACTACGGCGAGGACAACGTCCTTCCCGACGAGGTGCTGCTCCCGTTGCGGCCCGAGGGCGGGGTGGACCCGCTGGCCGAGCTGCTGACCGAGAAGCGGGGCCGCCGGGTGCGGGTGATCGTCCCCCAGCGCGGGGAGAAGCTCCGGCTCGTGGAGATGAGCGCCGCGAACGCCCGGCAGGCGCTGCTGGACCAGCGTCGGAGCCGGGACGAGCTGGAGGCGGTGCTGGAGCGGCTCCGCGACCGGCTGCACCTCTCCCGGATGCCGCGGCGAATGGAGTGCTTCGACATCTCGCACTTCCAGGGCTCGAGCATCGTCGCCAGCCAGGTGGCGATGACCGACGGCGAGCTGGACCGCTCGCGCTACCGCCGGTTCCGGATCAAGAGCGTGCAGGCGCAGGACGACTTCGCCTCGATGTACGAGGTGGTGAGCCGGCGGCTGCGTCGCGGGCAGGAGGCGGGCGATCTCCCGGACCTCCTGGTCATCGACGGCGGCAAGGGGCAGCTCGCCTCCGCGCGGGCGGCGATGAAGGACGCGGGAGTCACGATCGACGTGGTGGGCCTCGCCAAGTCGCGCGAGCTGGACTCGGACGATCGTGCCGGCGTTGCGGCCCGGACCCCGGAGCGGGTGTTTGTCCCGGAGAAGAAGGACCCCATCGTCCTCCCCCAGAACTCGCCGGAGCTGTTCCTGCTGGTGCGCGTGCGAGACGAGGCCCACCGCTTCGCGATCACCTACCAGCAGAAGCTGATGCGCCGGCGGAACTTCAAGAGCGTGCTGGAGGACATCCCCGGCGTGGGTGAGGGCCGGAAGAAGGCGCTGCTACGGGCGTTCGGGTCGCTGAAGCGGATCCGTGAGACGAGCATCGAGGAGCTGGCGGCGCAGGCGGGGCTGGGAACGACGCTCGCGGAGCGGATCCATGCGCACCTGCACGCCCCGGAGAGCGAGCTTCGCCGGGAGGTCGCGGAAGGTCAGGTGGACGCGGACGCGGTTCGCGAGGCGTCGCTCGAGGATGCGGCCGCGGACCAGCCCGGCCCACCCCGATGAGCCGAGGCCGGAGTTAAGCTCGGGCCCGTGGTCCAGGTGCCGTTCAGGCATGTGGTGCTGGTTGCGCACGAGTATGTGTGGCGGCTCCTGCTCCTCCGCGCGATCGAGCTCGAGGACGCGCGCAGGTGGGCGGTGGTGAAGACGCTCACGGCGGCGCTCCTTCGCGTCCTCATGCGAGAGGTGGCGCGGACCCTGGGGAGGAAGGAGCCGCTCGGACCGGAGATCCTCGACGAGCCCGGCGCGACGGTCGATGGCGTGGCGGTCGAGCGGGTCATCGACGCCGTGGTGGCCGCGCTCCACGCCAGTGACGACGTCCGGGTCGTCGAGGCCGGGGCCAAGCTCCTCCGGAGCACCCTCCGGGCGCTCCTCGATCGCCATCGCGTGGAGGAACCCTGGCCCGGCCCGGGTCGTCCCCCGCCCGGTTCGCGCGGTGGGCCGGTGCCCGCGGAGGCGCGGGTCGCGATTCCGCACATCGAGCGAAGCCGGCCACCGTCACGGCGTCCGGAATTCGAGGTCGAGCGGTCGCGGATCCACGAGGAGCTCGTCGGAGGCGGCGAGATGAAGGACGCTCCCGGCTTGCCCCCCTCTCGGCCATCATGCGCGAGGAGGCTTCCTCCCAGCCCTTCCGCTCCGCCGCCGAGCTTTGAAGGGCGTCCCCCGGGTGGATTTCCGGCGGAGGTGCGGGTGTCTGAGGCACCGCAGCGGCCCGATCTCCCCGAGGACAACCCCGACGGGCGCGAGGTCCTCACCGGCGTGCGAGGCGGCGTCGAGTGAACTGCGGAAACCGTGGCCCCAGGGCGCACACGGCTCGTCCGGCCGCCTGCTGACGAGCCCGAAAAAATCTCCGGATTTCGTTGCGGCGCAGCGCCCCCGGTGATGTATAGGCAGGGCTTTCACGAGCGACTCCGGCCGTCAATCTTCGGGGGCACGGCCGCCGGTATTCCAGGAAGGCTTATGAGGCTTTATCCCAAGGTGATTCCCGTCATCTCCCGCGAGACGATCCAGCTGCTGATGCAGGACGGGGACATCGAGGTCGAGCCGATGCGGATCGCCGATGCCGAGATGGACCTCTCGGCCATCAT
>DASROG010000482.1:0-9493 GCA_035646995.1 Myxococcaceae bacterium | reverse complement strand
GAGCGGGCCCGGCGAGGGCCGTCCGCGCGGAAGCGCGGCGCGCAGGGCGAGGAGATCGTGGGAGCGGAGCGCGGCCTCGAGCGCGACGAGAACCGGCTGATCGGCGCCGCCGCCGAAGCCGGGGAGCATGAGGACGCTGGGGCGCACCTGCCCCGGATCGGGCATCGGGACTCCCTTGGCGGGCGCGCCCTGCCTGGCACCGCGGAGCCAGCATAGCCCTGCCCCCTCTAGGGCCAGAGGGGGTGATTGTTCGGCCCGAGGAGCTCGGCCTCGTGGACCGCGCGCTCCGCCTCCTTCGCCCGCAGCTGCTTGACGTCCGTCTCGAGCGACTCGACCGCGCGGGTGAGCGAGCGCAGCTGCTCGTCCGCCGCAGACTGCTGCGCGGGGGTGCGGGTGAGGATCTCCCGCGCCGGGCCCTCTGCCTGGGGGAGCGGTGAATCTGCCATTGCGCCCGAGGCACCGAGGAGCAGCGCCGTCGGGATCAGACGTCTCAGCGAAGAAAGCATGACTCTCATCTCCTTGCGCGGGCGTCATCGCCCGCCGCGGTGGAGAGACTCGGCAGGGTCGTCGTTTTGTTCCGACGCCGCTCGAGCCATCGCGCCAGCGAGAGCGCACTCGGGCCGCTCACCGTCAGCCGAGCAGCGCGGCGATGTAGAGAAGGTTGAGCTCGTATCCGACCGGCCCTCAGGCGGATGCGCGAGGCGAATCCGAACCCCACGAGGAGGCGCAGCGGCGGGAGCGCCCATCCCCTCGCGGAGAGGCGCTCGCGTGCTGCGGCGAGTCGGTCGGTGAGGGGCATGCCGGGTGGGGGAAGGACTCGCCGGGCACCCCGCCGAGTTCCCGCCGCCCGGTTTCGGTTGCGATCGGACTGGCCCACGCGCATGGCAGCCGGATGCCCTCGGTTCCCGTCGTTCGCGTCGCGCGGCCCTCCGACGACCTTCGAGCGTTGCTGCCCTTCTACTGCGATGGGCTGGGGCTCGAGATTCTCGGCTCGTTCGTCGATCACCAGGGGTTCGACGGAGTGATGCTCGGCCGGCCGGGCGCGCCGTACCACCTGGAGCTCACGCACCAGCGCGGGCATCCCGTCGGGCGGGCGCCGTCACGAGACCATCTGCTGGTCTTCTACCTGCCGGACCGTTCGCAATGGACGCAGGCGGTGCAGCGCATGCGGGCCGCCGGGTTCGAGCCGGTTCCCTCCTACAACCCCTACTGGGACCGTGAAGGAACGACCTTCGAGGACCCCGACGGCTACCGCATCGTCCTCCAGTGCGGGGCCTGGTCTCCCGGCTGAGGCGACGGGAACGGGGCCGGCGGAGGGGTGTCGGATCGGCCATGGAGGGCCGGACTGTGCTGGCGCCCCAGGTGCCGTCGGCGCACTCTCCTCCCATGCCACTGATTCGAATCGACCTGCCGCGCGGGAAGAGCGCCGAGTACCGCCGTACCCTGGGGGACGTCGTCTACGACGCGATGATCCAGACCATCAACGTCCCGGCCAACGACCGCTTCCAGATCATCACCGAGCACCCCCCGGACGAGCTGAACATCGACCGCACGTACCTCGGCGTCGAGCGCAGCGCCGACTGCGTTCTCATCCAGGTCTTCCTGAACGAGGGGCGGACCACCGAGCTGAAGAAGGCCTTCTACCGGGCCATCGCCGACGGCCTTCACCAGCGCCTCGGGCTGAGGAAGCAGGATGTGTTCATCACCCTGGTCGAGGTGAAGAAGGAGAACTGGTCGTTCGGAAACGGCGAGGCGCAGTACGCCTAGGCTCCGGGGGAGCGTGCCGCACCGAGGTCACCCCCGGCGCTCGGCCCCCGTGTCGGCGATCGCGTGAGGCGCGGCTCGACGCTGGTGACCGAGAGGGCCAGCATCAGCGGCCGCCACCGCCAGCGAGCCGAACAGCAGCACGGCGTACATCCCCACGCCCCGTTGGGGAAGAACTCGGACATCGTCGAAATCCAGGTGCGACCAGGACTGGCCGCATCAGGGGGGTGAGGAACCGCTCCCCGGAAAGGGTTCGCCCGGCTCCGGCTCCTCGGCCAGCTCCACGCGCACCGAGACTTCCAGCTGCTCACCTCGTCCACCGACGAAGAGCGTGCCCGAGGTGGGCGTGGCGTCGGTGTACGTGCGACCCACCGCCACCCGGATGTGATCGGTCTGGGTGAGGATCCCGTTGGTGGGATCGAACCCCACCCAGCCGACTTCCGGGAGATAGACCTGCACCCAGGCGTGGCCGGCCTGTGCATGCGGATGATGGGGCGAGCTGCGCGGCCCGGTGTAGACGTAGCCGGACACGTAGCGCGCCGGAACCCCGAGCAGACGCATCATGCAGAGGAAGAGGTTGGCGAAGTCCTGACACACGCCCTGGCGCATGACGTGGACCTGGTAGGCCGTGGTGCCGAGGTGCGTGCTCCCGGGGACGTACCGGTACTCCTGGAAGATGGTCTGGTTGACGTCCATCAGGGTGTCGAACAGGTCGTCGTCGTTCCGGACCACGAAGCTCATCGCGTAGTCGGTCAGGTCACGGAGCTCGCTGTCCGGTAGCTCGGGCGGCAGCAAGTAGGGCGCGAGCTGGTTCCGCTGCCAGGGCAGCCACACCAGGGGAAAGGTGGAGTGCGAGCGCAGCGGCCGGAAGGGGAGGGGCGCGGTGTCCAGCAGCTCCACCCGGCTCCTGGCCTCGATGACCATCTCGGTGAACGGGGTGTTCACGTTCAGCCGGCGGACGCGGTTGCCGAACACGTCGTCGTACTCGCGGGCCTGCCCCTCCACCGAAACCTCGAGCGAGTGCGAGAGCAGGGTCTGTTTCCGGTCGTGCATCGGGGTGAGGCGGAACAGGTGGGTGCTCCGCTCCACCGGCTGGGCGTAGCGGTAGACGGTCCGGTGGACCACGTCCAGCCGCCGCGCCTCTCCCTGGGGCGGCCGGTCCAGCTTGCGCGGCGTGCGCGGCGCGGGCGGGGTCGAGGCGTCCGTCGCCGCGCGCGCCTCGGCGCGGACCTCGCCCTGACGCACCAGCCACAGCGTGCCGGGAGGCACCGGAGTCCACTCGGCGGCAGGTCCCTCGCCGCTGATCTGCAGCTCGGAGCTGGAGAGCACGAGCCCCTTGCGGTTCCGGATCCCGTCACGCCCCAGTTCCACTCCCAGCTGCGCGTCGGTGAGGGCGACCTGTCCGTAGGGCGGGAGGAGCACCCAGCTGGTGAGCCCGCTGCGCTCGCGATCCGCCCAGGCCAGCAGATCCAGCCCGTCGGTGAGCACCAGGTCCAGCGTGCCGAGCGCGTTCAGCTCCAGCAGCCATCCGGCGAGCACGCCCGGATCGGCCTCGCCCAGCGAGCGCCACCCGCGGCCGGCCATCCGGTTCAGCAGGTCGCAGAAGACGTACTCGCTGTCCGTCGCCCCCACCGGCTCGAAGAGCGGGGCCGGAGCAATGGCCGGCCGGCGGTCGAGACTCCCGCTGTGCCCGAAGAGCCACTCGCGGCCGCCCCAGGCGCGGGCGAAGGGCTGGGTGTTGGCGTCGGCCAGCGCGCCCCAGAGCGCGGTGCGCAGGTGGAGCACGAAGGTGGACGACTCCTCGTGCTCCGCGCGCCGCACCAGCTCGGACCGCGCGCTGCCGTGGATCGGCGCGGCCTCCTTGTGCACGGTGACCGAGTGCTCCCCCGGCGGGTAGTACCCGAGGCCCCAGCCATCCGGCCTCGCCGCGCCCGGGTGGAGGCAACGGAGATCGAAGGCGGGGCAGAGGGGGCCTTCGAAGGACATGGCCAGGAGGTTCGGCACCGGGCTCGACCCTAGGCGACGCCTCTGTCGGTCGCGACCCTTGTCCTGACGGGGGGTTGGACTGGCGGCTCGCACGGCTTCCCACCGGCCGGCCGGTAGGGATACGGTGCACCGCGCCGTGTCAGCGATCACCGGTCGACCGTCGATGCTCGCGGAGTATCACCCCTTGCCGGGAGCGTTCGACGAGCTCCTGGGGGCGAACGAGCGGCTCCGGGCGACGGTCGAGGCGATGCTGGACGGCCGCTCCAGCGAGGAGTTCGCCCGCACGCAGGCGCTGGCCGAGGCCGCGCTCCTCAACCAGGGGGTCACCTTCAGCGTCTACTCGGACAGCCGCGGGGTGGAGAAGATCTTCCCGGTCTGCCTCCTGCCGAGAATCATCTCCGCCGCCGAGTGGAGCCGGCTCGAGCGGGGACTGCAGCAGCGGGTCCTCGCCCTCGAGGCCTTCGTCGAGGACGTGTACGCCGACCAGCGCATCCTCGAGGCGGGAGACATCCCGCGCGCGGTGGTGCTCGGCTCGGCGCAGTACCTCCCCGCCCTGCGCGGAATCCGTCCGCCGGCCGGGGTGCGGATCCACATCTCCGGCATCGACCTGATCCGCGACGGCGCCGGCGTGTTCCGGGTGCTGGAGGACAACCTCCGCACGCCCTCCGGCGTTTCCTACGTGCTGGAGAACCGGCTGCTGTCCAAGCGGCTCCTGGCGCGGGCCTTCGAGGCGGCGCGGGTGCGGCCGGTGAATCAGTACCCGGCACGCCTCGCCGCGGCCCTCCGCAGCGTCTCGCCGGTGTCGCCGGAAGAGACGACCCTGGTGGTGCTGACGCCGGGGCCGTACAACTCCGCCTACTTCGAGCACAGCTTCCTCGCCCGGCAGATGGGAGTGGAGCTGGTGGAGGCGGCGGACCTCTTCGTCGACGACGACCGACTCTTCGTCCAGACCATCCGCGGGCCGAAGCGGGTGCACGTGGTCTACCGGCGAACCGACGACGCGTTTCTCGACCCTGAGGTCTTCCGTCCCGACTCGATTCTCGGAGTGCGCGGCCTGCTGCGTGCCTGGGCCCGCGGAAACGTCGCCCTGGCCAACGCGCCGGGGAACGGCGTGGCCGACGACAAGGGCGTCTACCCCTTCGTCCCGGAGATGATTCGCTTCTACCTCGGCGAGGAGCCCCTGCTGGAGCAGGTGCCCACCTACCAGTGCGCGCGGCCGGAGGAGCGGGCGTACGTGCTGGAGCACCTGTCCGAGCTGGTGGTGAAGGTGGTGGACGAGGCAGGCGGGTACGGGATGCTGATGGGCCCCACCTCCACCGCCGAGGAACGAGCGGAGTTCCGCCGCCGGATCCTCGCCGACCCGCGGCGCTACGTCGCCCAGCCGCGGATCGAGCTCTCCACCTGTCCCACCTGGGTCTCGCAGGGCCAGTGCATCGCGCCGCGGCGGGTGGACTTCCGTCCCTACGTCCTGAACTCCGCCGGCGGCCCGTGGGTGCTCCCCGGC
Organism: Myxococcaceae bacterium; assembly: GCA_035646995.1. Classification (GTDB taxonomy): domain Bacteria; phylum Myxococcota; class Myxococcia; order Myxococcales; family Myxococcaceae; genus RPRB01. The sequence goes on along the minus strand of DASROG010000482.1, from coordinate 4,239 downwards.
GGTCTGACCCGGGTCGCGCTCCGCGAGGGCAGCTACGTGGTGAACTCCAGCCAGGGCGGGGGTAGCAAGGACACCTGGGTCCTCAAGGGAGAAGGATGATCTCTCGGGTGGCAGACCATTGCTTCTGGATGGGCCGCTACCTCGAACGGGTCGAGAGCACCTCGCGCGTGCTCCGCGTCACCTCCAGCCTGGTGCTGGACGCCATCTTGCCCCCGGAGCAGGTCTGGACCTCGGCGCTCGCGGTCTCGGGCGAGGAGGAATCCTTCGTTGAGCGAAACGGCGTGGCGGCGGTCGGCGACGGCTTCCGGGTGACCGAGTTCCTCACCTGGGACCCCGCGGTCCGCTCGAGCCTCGCTCGCTCGGTCCAGGCCGCCCGGGAGAATGCGCGAAGCATCCGCGAGGTGGTGTCGCTCGAGGCCTGGGAGGCGATCAACGAGCTGCACGTGTGGCTGCACGACGGGAGCGGCCGCACCGAGTGGGCGGTACGGCCGGACGCGTTCTACCGCCAGGTGCGCACCTGGACCCAGCTCATCCTCGGCGCGGTGGAGCACACCATGCTCCACGACAACGCCATCGACTTCATCATGCTCGGCGTGTTCCTCGAGCGGGTGGGACAGACCGCGCGCATCCTCGACGTGCATCACCACGCGCTCATGCAGCTGCCGGCGGATCTGGTGCGCGAGGAGACGCTGTGGCTGTCGCTGCTCCGGGCGTGCGCCGGCTTCGAGCCGTTCATGAAGCGAAAGGCGGGCCGGGTGACGCCTGGCGAGGTCGCCACCTTCCTGATGCTCGAGCCGCGCTTTCCGCGCTCGCTGGTGTTCTGCCTCGGGGAGGCGGACCAGCGGCTGGCGAGCATCCGCTCGCCGGGAGACGAGGCGTTTCCGCCGCTGCGCTGCCAGGCGCGCCTCGCCGCTCTGGAGAGCTTCCTCGCCTCCCGTCGGGTGCCGGACGAGGACCTGCACGCGCTCCTCACCCGCGTGGTGGACGAGATCGCGGCGATCTGCAGCGAGCTGCACGAGGAGCTCTTCCAGGCGCCGCAGCGGGCGTGGTCTCCGGTGCGTGGGGAGCAGCTGCGCGCCGAGGCCTGAGCGCCCTGGGTGTAGGCTCGCACCAGGGCGACGGGTCGACCCCCTCCCCGCGGTTCACGCGCGATTGACCGAGAGGGTCGTCCTCGGGCCAGAGTGCGGGTGAGGTGCCATCATGAGCACAACGATCCAGACCGAGACCGTCTCCCCGCTGGTGGCTGCCTGGACCCGCATCTCGCGGCATCTGAGCCAGGATTTCCTCGGAGGGCCCCGGGTGCTCAAGTTCGCCTGGGTCATCAACGTGCAGAAGGGAGGAACCCTCCTCTTCGTCGCTGCGCTGATGCTCGCCTACCGGAACTTCTCGACCGCGGCCTGGGTCTACCTCGCACTGCACGGGACCTACGGGCTCTGCTGGCTGCTCAAGCACGTCGCCTTTCCCGATCCGACCTGGGAGCGGCGGATCACCTTCGGCGGCGCCTTCATGAGCGTGGCCACCGTCCTCGGGCCGTACTGGCTGTTCCCCTTCCTCCTCATCTCGGACGTGCTCGGGCCGCGGGCCGCGCCGGCCATTCCGCTGATCGCCCTCTGCATCGGGGTACACACCCTCGGCGTGGCGATCATGCTCAGCGCCGACTGCCAGAAGTACTTCACTCTCCGGTTGCGTCGGGGGCTGATCGAGGACGGGATGTTCCGCTACACCCGGAACCCGAACTATCTGGGCGAGATGATGATCTACGGCAGCTACGCGCTGCTGGTCGGGCACTGGATTCCCTGGGCCGTGCTCGCCTGGGTGTGGATCGGGATCTTCCTCCCCAACATGCTGAACAAGGACGCCTCGCTTTCGCGGTATCCGGGCTGGGCGGCGTACAAGGCCCGGTCCGGGTTGCTGCTCCCGTGGATCTTCCCGGCTGGGGCGCCTCGGCGGCCGGAGCCGATCGCCGGCGGGCGCGCGGCCTGAGCGGCATCGATCCGACGAGGACGTGGGGTGGAGGGCCCACACGGAACGGGCGCTCGGACAGCTTCGCCCAGTTTGTGAACGCTGGCAGCTCGCCCGCGGATCGCGGAGCACCGGAGACCCGGGCTCCTCACGACCGCTTCCCCGCCGCCCCACCCACGAAGTGGTACGCCTGGCGGGCAATCTCCACCCACGGCGGCTCGTCCCCGGCGATCACCGCCCATTCCTTCATCAGCCGACCGTCGCGGCGCGGGTCGAACTGGCGGGCCAGCCCCGCGTCGACCAGCTCGGCCACCCGATCGGCGGGGAGCTTCACCACCAGTTCGCCGCGCACGAGCATGGCGAAGATCTTTCCGCCCACCCTCAGGCCGAAGCTTGCCATCATCCTTCCACTCGTCACCCGGCGGTCGCGGGAGAAGGCGTCGAGGACCACCACGAAGCGTGGGTCGGTCGTCGTCTCCCCGCTACGGCTTCCGGCGGCCCGGGCAGACCGCCGGCGGCCCGAGGGACGCGTCGCGCGAGGCATGCGGCCGCCCATGCCACCGAGTCAGCTCAGGGGAGCTGCCCGCGGATCTCGCCCGGCTTGCAGGCCGCGGTGTGGACGTTGACGTAGGCGCCTCCGTTCTTGAGGCTCTGGACGAAGCTCGGGAAGTCGGGTGGGGCGCCCGAGCCGGCGACGTAGTCCGCCGCGGTGAAGGTCTTGCTGTAGGGCGAGGCCAGGTCACCGGCGAAGGGGAGCACCACCGGGCCCGCCACGCCGGCCTTGCCCGCGTGGATGTGCGAGGCGGTCACGGGGCCGGACAGCCCGGAGTAGCTGACCGAGACGGTGAGCGAGGAGTCGTCCGGAGCGAGCGTGACGTTCCCGGTCCCGCCTGCGCTCGGACCCGCCGCAGGACAGGGCGGGACGCTTGCGCCCGTCGTCAGGTCGAAGCTCCGGGCGGCTGACTTCTCCGCCACGGCCTTCTCGGTGGCGGCCTTCTCGGTGGCACAGCCCAGCAGCGCGGCCAGGCTCAGCAGGACCAGGATGCGAGCGGTCGACATGGGAACCCTCCCGGCGAGCAAATCGCCGCGAACAGACTGCCGGAGACCGGAGGCGACCACCCGTTGCGCCGCCACTCGGCGTTCACCTCAGAACGCCCAGCCCAGACCCCCCAGCACCGCCTGCTCGCCGAGGAACCCGACCTCGACGAACGCCTCGAGGTGGGCGGGGAGAGTGAAGCTCGAGCCGGCGGTGAGCCGGTAGTGATGCACGTCGCTGCCAGTCCGTGACTGGCCGGCGGGCGCGAAGAAGACCGGCCCCCCGAACACCGCGGCCCCCAGGTAGGGAAGCCACACATCGAAGAGGCGCTTCCCGAGGACGACCGAGGCACGCAGGTCGGTGGCCGTGAGGTCCGGCCGGTCCGTCGGGCTCGTCCGCGAGCGAGTGGGGACGATGGAGACACTGAGCGTTCCGCTCACCCCAAGGTAGGGCCGCGGCCCTTCTCCGTCGAGGATGGTGTACCCGACCGAGCCGCTGGCCAGGAACCCGGGCTGGAGGTCGTAGTCACCGAGCGGGCCCGCCAGGCTCCCGGTGAGCACGGCTCCTGCCGACACCTGGAAGGAGAGCGCCGAGGGGCGGTAGACGAAGACCACCGCAGCGCTGGCCTCCTCGAGGTGCTGCCGGCTCCCGTCGAAGCTCAGGTCAGTGCGGAGACCACCGCCGGTGATCGCGAGCTGGAACCGACGCTCCTCGTCCAGCGCGGCGCCGCAGGTGCCCGTGAGACCCGCGGGCGGAGCGATGCCTCAAGCCCACGCCGGTCCGGCACGCAGCAGCACCGCGAGCACGAGGACGATGAGGCGCAGTGCGCGAGCCATCGGGCTTCCCCTAGTCCGTCCGGCGGGAGGACACCAGTCCGGACCCAGCCTCGCAGCGGATCCGGGTGTTCCGGTCACCGGTGCGCGTCCTCGCCATCCTTGGTCTGCTCGGGATCGCCTGTGCCTCGGCGCCGCCTCCGCCGCGGACGGCGGCCCCGCGGACGGTGGACCTCCCGCGCTCCTCGATCGCCGCCATGCTCGCCCACCGGGACGAGCTGGGACTCGCACCGGCGCAGGTCGAGGCCCTCTCCCGCCGGAACGATGCCCTCGCCAGGGAGAACGAGGCGCTCCGGGCTCGGCTGACGGCGGGCAGCTCCGGAGGAGCTCCGCCCCCGGGGACAGCGTCGGGCCGGGGCGGTCGTCACGGAGGCAGGCGTCCGCAGGCGCCGGCGCACGCCCCCGATG
>DASROG010000481.1:0-7540 GCA_035646995.1 Myxococcaceae bacterium | reverse complement strand
CTCCGGGGCCGGGAAGTAGTCCGGGCGCCCGGGCGGGCGGGTGAATTCCTCGGGTGCGCTCGACCACCTCCTCGAACCGGGGCACCCATCTTCCGTCCATGCCCGGATGAGAGAGAGGGCCCGGGGACGGGAGGAGGTCTCGGGCTCGCGACTCTCCGCGCGATGTGCATGCCCGGGATGAGAGAGAAGGCCCCGGCGGGAGGGGTCTCGGGCTCGCGACGCAATAGCACTTTCGACGACTGGGAGTGCGGAAGTGAGGCGTGCAACCCCGCGAGAGCTCGTCACGCCTTCACTGTGAGGGAGGTTGGGCTGCTCTTGCGTCGTGCGCCCGAGACCCCTCGCCCATCGGTGGGATCTCGGCGCTCGATGGTCGCCGGAGCAGCCTCCCGTGGTCGATTGCGAGTGAGCTCGTCTCAGTCCTCCTCCGGCATCCCGTCCGCCGGATGCGCGGGCGCCACAAGACCGGCGGTCCGGAGCTCCGCCTCCAGCGCCTCGACCGACCGTGCCGGCAAGGTGCAGGTGAAGTTGCGGCACAGGTAGGCGGCGAGGTCGACTCCCGCCGCCGTCTTCCCCTCCGCGAGCTCGGCGAGCACCGCCGGCGCGGCGCCCGGCTCGAACGCCGCGACCGAGACGGTCGGGGCGTACGTCCGCGCGAGCAGACCGAGGAACGGGCCCCGGGCTCGCGCCGCACCCACCAGCGCGACGTCCGGCGCACCGTCCGCGAGGGAGTCGGCCGCGCACCAGAGGTGGCCGTAGGCGAAGGGGTTCGCCAGCGCCGTGTCCCGCATCCGCGAGAGGTACGCCTCCGCCCGGTCGAGGAAGTCCCGGCGGCCGGTCAGCGCCACGAGCACCCCATTCGCTTCGCTGAGCAGGCTCGCCCCCGACGGCACTGCGTTGTCGTGGAGCGCATAGGCCTCGACCACCAGGTCCGCCTGCCCGCGCGGCGCCGTCCGGTATGCCTTCTGCTCGGCATCCCAGAAGCGCTCCTGCGCCAGGTCTGCGAGGCGGACCGCCGCCTCCAGCCACCGCGCCTCGAAGGTCGCCTGGTACAGGGCGGCCAGCCCCGCCGACATGCCGCCCCAGTCCTCGAGGAAGGCGTCCACCTTGCTCGTCCCGTCCTGGTGCACCCGGAGCAGGCGGTCGCCCCGGAGCTGCCGATCCAGCACGGCGCCGGCGGCACGGGCCGCGCGCTCCGCCCAGTCAGGTCGCTCGAAGACGCGGGAAGCGAAGGCCAGCCCGCGAATCATCAGCCCGTTCCATCCGGCCAGGACCTTGTCGTCCCGGCCGGGCGGGATGCGCTTCGATCGCTCGGCGAGGAGCTTCGCCCCCACGGATTCCAGCCAGCGGCGCGCCTCGTCCTCCGTCTTCCCCCACTCCCGGGCGAGGTCGACCAGGGGGACGCGCCGCTCGAGCACGCTCTTTCCGTGCTCGAACGTGCCCTGCGCCGTCACTCCGTACGCCTTCGCGGCGCGCCGGCCGTCCTCGGCGCCGAGCACCGCCTCCAGCTCCGCCGGGCTCCAGACGAAGTACTTGCCTTCCTCGCCCTCGCTGTCCGCGTCCTGCGTGGCGTGGAACGCCCCGGCGGCGTCGGTCATCTCGCGGCCGAGCCATTCCACCAGCTGCGTCGCGCTCTCCACCCATTCCGTCCGCGAGGAGATCTGCTGCGCCTCGGCGAGCAGGTGCAACAGCAGCGCGTTGTCGTAGAGCATCTTCTCGAAGTGCGGCACCCGCCAGTGGCGGTCCACGCTGTAGCGGTGGAACCCGCCGCCCAGCTGGTCATGGATGCCGCCGGTCACCATCCGGTCCAAGGTGTGGAGCGCGCCGTCGCGCAGTGCCGCGTTTCCCGCGCGCCGCCAGGCCCGGAGAAGGACCGCCAGGTCCATCGTGTTCGGAAACTTCGGTGCGCCCCCGAATCCCCCCTCGACGGGGTCGAGCGCCTGCGCCAGCGCCCGGCCCGCCGCCGCCACGTCGTCGCCCGAGACCGGCGTCACCAGCGTGCCCAGCCCGTAGGTCGCGAGCTGGCGCAGCCCGCTCTTGAACTCGGCGGCCTGCTCCAGGACCTTCTCCCGTTCCACGGTCCAGGCACGCGACAGCGCCTCGAGGAGCATCCCGAACGACGGCAGCCCATGGCGCGGCTGGGGCGGGAAGTACGTGCCCCCGTAGAACGGCAACAGGTCGGGGGTGAGGAACACGGTCAGCGGCCAGCCGCCCTGTCCGCCCATCAGCTGGACCACCCCCTGGTAGACCTGGTCCAGATCAGGCCGCTCCTCGCGGTCCACCTTCACGCTCACGAAGTGCGCGTTCATCTGCTGCGCCGTCCCCGCGTCCTCGAAGGACTCGTGCGCCATCACGTGACACCAGTGACAGGCCGAGTACCCGATGGAGAGGAGGATGGGCCGCTGCTCGTCCCGAGCGCGGCGGAGCGCCTCGTCCCCCCAGGGGTACCAGTCCACCGGGTTGTCGGCATGCTGGCGGAGGTACGGGGACGACTCGGCGGCGAGGCGATTGGTGCGGCCGGGCGCATTCATGGCTCTGCCCTTAAGGCCCGCCGCCGCCGGCATGCAACCACCCGGCAACGGGAACCGTCTGGCGACAGCGAGCGCGTTGGGCCAGCGTCCCGGGTGGTGGCAGGCCGGCGCGGTGCTGACCGGCCCGGCTCACCCCGGGAGGGACCCATGCTCTCGACGCGGAGGCGGCTCACCGGCGCCGTGGTGCTGCTCGTGCTGGCCGCGTGCGGGGCGAGCACCCGCTTCGTCAACACCTGGAAGGCCCCGGACGCCGCGCCCCTGGCGCTCCGGCCCGGCGACACCGTGGTGGCGATGGTCATCAGCCGGAACGAGGTCAACCGCCGCTCCGGCGAGGACGCGCTGGCCGCCGAGCTGTCCCGCCGCGGGCTCCGGGTCATCCCGGCCTACGCGGTCCTCACCGTCGAGCAGGCGATGGAGAGGGAGAGCGCGCTGGAGAGGCTGCGCGCCACCGGTGCAGTCGCCGCCTTCGTCGTCCGCCCGCTCCGGACGACGCACCAGGCCACGTACGTTCCGCCCACCTACTCGGCGGCGGTTCCCTACGGCAGCTGGGGCCCGTACTACGGCTACGGCTGGGGGGCGCCCTACAGCCCGGGCTACGTCGTGACCGACACCGTGGTGCGGCTCGAGGTCCTGGCCTACGACCTCCGGCAGGAGAAGCTGATCTGGGCCGGGCAGAGCGAGACCACGAACCCGGACTCACTCGACTCCTTCGCCCGAGACGTGGTGAAGGCGGCGGCACGGGAGATGACCCGGGCCGGCGTGCTCGCCGAGCCCTCCTGACGGGTCAATGCCCCCTAGGGCCCATCACGCGACGCTGGCATCCGGGCGTGGCGCCGGGCAGCGTCGGGCCTCGAACAGCAAGGAGCTCCCATGTCCCCGAGGTTCGCCGCCAGGGCCTGCACCGCCCTCCTGACGCTCGCCCTTTCCGGGTGCACCGCCAGCACCAAGCTCGTCAACACCTGGAAGGCGCCCGACGCGGCGCCGCTCTCGGTCAAGCAAGGCGACCTGGTCATCGCCATGGTCATGAGCAAGGAGGAGACGACACGAAGGACCGGTGAGGACCTGCTGGGCGAGGAGCTCCGGCAGCGAGGGCTCCGTCCCATCCCTTCCTTCACCCTCATCCCCACCGATCAGGTCGATGACCGGGAGAAGGCCGCAGCCGCCATCCAGGACTCGGGTGCGGTCGCTCTCTTCGCCATGCGTCCCATCGCGGTGAACAAGCAGCAGACCTACGTGCCGCCCACGTACATGGGTCCGGGGCCGTACGGCGGCTGGGGACCGTACTACGGCTATGGATGGGGCGCCGCGTACAGCCCCGGCTATGTGGTGACCGACACGGTGGTGCGGGTGGAGATGCTGGTCTTCGACCTCAAGCAGAACAAGCTCCTCTGGGCCGGGCAGAGCGAGACCACCAACCCCGATCGACTCGACCAGTTCATGCGTGATCTGGTGAAGGCTGCCGGCGCCGACATGCGCCGCAAGGGCGTGATCGCCGAACCCGCCTCCTAGCCGGCTGAGCGGCACCTCGGGAAGCCCGGGCTACTTCTTCGTCTTCCCCTGCCGGAGGTACTCCTCGAGCAGCTGGCGAGTATCGAGGGCGTGAGTCTTCTCCTCGTTCCAGGAGATCGACACCTCGCTCCCGTCCTCGGGGAGGAAGACGACCGGAAAGCCGGCACGAGTGATCAGGAGCCGATGCTCCTTCTTGTCGACCGTCACCGTGTACTCGGAGATCTCCAGCCTCTCCCACACCTGCGCGAGCCAGACCCTCGACGCCGCGTTCGTCCCGGCACGAGTGATCCGGACCAGGGCACGCTTGGGCCCAGTGGAGCGGAGCGCCGCCACCGCAACCTCGACTCCCTCCGTCGAGGTGAAGACGTGGCCGGTCGGCTCGACGTCGAGCTTGGGTGTTCCACCCATCACCAGCGCCATCAGGAGCGACGTCATGGCCGCAACTCTAGGGTCCATTGCCGGGAGGGACTCGCATGGGAGCTTCAACGCAGGCTCTGCCGTCGAGGATCTTCCGCGACTTCACTTTCGAGGAGCGGTCGTCGGGACCGGCCACCTCGCCTCCGGTGGCAGAATGGGGCATGGCCGTCGCCCCGTCCGGACCCGAGCACCTCGCGCAGCTGCGCCGGCTCCTCGCGCTCGAGCGGCGCGCCGAGGAGCAGCGGATCGCCGGCGAGCGGGAACGGCTCCCGCAGCGTGAGCGCGAGTCCCTGGGGCTGTCCGCGGCTGACCTCGAGGCCACCGACGAGGACGTGGGGCTCGGGGGCCGCTTCCTGGTCACCCTCGCTCGCGCCGGCGGGCAGCCGTGGCGGAATCCGTTCAGCCCCGGCGACGTGGTGGAGGCCCGGCCCCGACGGGCGGAGGTGGCGCCACCCGAGCGCGCGCTCGTGGTCCGGGGCGGCCGGGACCGCGTCCAGCTCGCGTTCGATCGCCCTCCGCCGGGATTCGTCCGCAGCGGCCGCATGGTGCTCGACCTGGTGGCGGACGACGTCACCTTCGCGCGGGCCGACGCCGCCGTCGCCGAGGTGGCCGCAGGCGACCGGGGGGCACCCGGACGGCGGCGGGACGTCCTCCTTGGCAGGGAGCCGCCGCGCTTCGAGCCGGAGCGACCACCGGAGGGGATCGACGCGCTGAACCCCGAGCAGCGCGTCGCGGTCGAGCGCGCCCTCGCCACCCGCGACCTCTTCCTCGTTCACGGACCTCCGGGGACCGGCAAGAGCACCGTCCTCGCCGCCGTGGCGCGAAACGCCGTGGCCCGGCACGGCCGCATCCTCTGCACCGCGGCGAGCAACGCGGCGGTGGACCACCTGGTGGAGCTCTGCCTCGCGGAGGGGCTCCGCGTGGTGCGCGTCGGGCACCCGGCACGGGTCTCGGCCCGGCTGCTGGAACACACCCTCGACGTCCAGGTGGAGACCCATCCGGACCGGACGCTCGCGCGCCAGCTGTTCGACGATGCCTTCGAGCTGCTGGGGCAGGCACGGAAGCAACGGCAGCGGGGACGGAGCCGCGAGCGTTTCGCCAACGCCCGCTCGGCCCAGGCCGAGGCGCGGGCGCTGATGGACGAGGCCCGGAGCCTGGAGCGAAAGGCGGTCCGCGACGTGCTCGAGGGCGCGGACGTCCTCTGCGCCACCCTCACCGCGCTCGGCGCCGCCCCGCTGGCCACGCTCCGCTTTCCGCTCGCCCTCGTGGACGAGGCGACCCAGGCCACGGAGCCCCTCACGCTCCTGGCCTTTCTCCGCGCCGAGCGCGTGGTGCTCGCCGGCGACCACCGGCAGCTTCCGCCCACCGTGCTCTCGCAGGAGGCCGCCGCCGGCGGGCTCGCGATCAGCCTCTTCGAGCGGCTGCTCGCGGTGCACGGCGACCACGTCCGGCAGATGCTGCGGGAGCAGTACCGGATGAACGCCGAGCTGATGGAGCTGCCCTCGCGCGCGTTCTACGGCGGCGAGCTGCGCGCGCATCCGTCCGTCGCCAGCCGCACGCTCGCCACGGTGCTCCCCGGCGCGACCCTGGATGCCCCTCCGCTGCTCTTCCTCGACTCCGCGGGAAAGGGCTGGGAAGAGGTCGCGCCCGAGGGGAGCGAGAGCCTCGAGAACCCCGGCGAGGCGGAGGTGGTGGTCGCGAGGGCGCGCGCCCTGCTCGCCGCCGGGCTCGGCCCGGAGCAGATCGCCGTCATCACTCCCTATCGCGCGCAGGCGGCACGGATGGGGCCGTTGCTCGAGCCGCTCGGCATCGAGGCGGACACCGTCGACGCGTTCCAGGGCCGCGAGGCCGAGGTGGTGCTGGTGAGCTGCGTCCGGAGCAACGCGGACGGGCGGCTTGGCTTCCTCACCGACCTGCGGCGAATGAACGTGGCCCTCACCCGGGCGAAGGTGCACGCCTTCGTGGTCGGCGACAGCGCGACGCTGGGCGGCCACCCTTTCTACGGCGCGCTCATCGAGCGGGCCCAGGTGCTGGGTGGCTACCGGAGTGCGTGGGAGTGGGCGGAGGCCGACGACGCTGCAAATTTTGCATAGCAGCGTCTGCAGACTGCCATTTCAGGAACGGGTGGGGGTTGCTGCAACCCGGCGTCTTCACCGGAACCCGGCGTGACCCGGGGCCGGCATGGCCCCTGCTTCGACCTTCGATGGCGCGAATGGAACCCACCCCCGAGAGCAGCGACCTGCCCGTCCTCCGGAAGGAGGAGGACATGTGGATCCTGCGTGTCGAGTCGAACGGGAAGGTCCAGGAGTACCGCTGCGGGAGCGAGGTTCAGGCGCGTGCCCTGGCGATCCTGCTCCTGCCCGCGAGCGGTGACCCCACCCCGGACGAAGGCCCGACGCTTTCCTGAGCTGCGCTCAGCCCACCCGGGCGATCGGGCTCGAGCGACGACTCCGGCACGTCCCAGTGCGGCTCGCGAGCGCGGCCGATGGCCTGCAGCGTCCGCCGCGCGGGGAAGACGAAGAAGCGCAGGAGCAGCAGCTGGCCGAAGGTGAAGACGCAGACGTCGGACACGAGCTTCGCCAGGACCACCGGCACTCCCGCCCGATCCGCGAGCGTCCGCACCAGCATCGCGTGCACCAGCATCCCGGCGAAGGTCCCGGCGACGAAGCGCAGCGCCTCCGGTACCCACGCCGCAGCCGAGCTGCGGAACGCGAACCGGCGATTGCCCAGGAAGGCGACCGTGCTTCCCACGGCCACGCCCAGCATCGCGCCCTCGGCGCTCGACGCGCCCAGCCAGCGCATCGCGGCGAGCAGCACGCCGACGTCCACGAGCGTGGCGACCGCGCCCACCAGGAGGCTCGGTACCGCCCAGGAGCGCAGGGACCGACCGCTGCGGAGTGGACGCATCGTGGAGAGGTCGACCTAGCAGGCCGTCCGGGGCCGGTTCAAGCGGAGGCTTCCGCTCGTAACGGAAGCGTCACATCGGTGAGGCCACGGCCGAAGAGCTCGCGATGGCCGAGCTCCGGAGCCCGCTCGAGCCGCTCGGCGCGGAGCACGTCGCGCAGGAGCGCCGTCCCCTCGGGAAT
>DASROG010000480.1:0-2383 GCA_035646995.1 Myxococcaceae bacterium | reverse complement strand
GACAGCGCCCTGGAGATCGGGAACGAGAACCTGATCCGCGAGTTCACCACCCTCCACAAGGGAACGACCGGAGGCGGCGGCGTCACTCGCATCGGCGACCGCAATCTCTTCATGGCCTATGCCCACGTGGCCCACGATTGCCAGGTGGGGAACGGCTGCGTCCTCGCCAACGCCGCCACTCTGGGTGGGCACGTGGAGATCGGGGACCACGTCATCCTCGGAGGGCTGGCCGCCGTGCACCAGTTCACCCGCATCGGTCGGCATGCCTTCGTGGCCGGCGGGGCGATGGTGGTGATGGACGTCCCCCCGTTCTGCACCGCGCAGGGGGACCGGGCCGAGCTGGTGGGGGTGAACAGCATCGGCCTCGCGCGGCACGGGTTCAGCGAGGAGCAGATCGCCCGGGTGAAGGAGGCCTACCGCATCCTCTTCCGGAGCAAGCTGCCGCTCGAGGAGGCCGTGCAGCGGCTCCGGGCCGAGCTGGGCGACCACGGCGAGATCCAGGTGCTGCTCTCCTTCGTCAGCACCAGCCAGCGCGGGCTGACGCGCTAGGTCAGGGCGGCCGCACTCAGCTAGGGTGGGTCACCGTCTATGCCCTACAGGCTCCTGGTGCGGTCGGAGCGCTAGGCCATGCCCGGGCGCATCGGCCTCATCGCCGGCAACGGCGCGCTGCCCCGGCTCTTCGCCCGGGCGGCTCGGGGGAGGGGGCTGGGCGTGGTCGCGGTGGGCCACGTGGGCGAGACCGATCCCGAGCTCGCCTCGGAGGTGGAGCGGCTCGACTGGGTGAAGGTGGGGCAGGTCGCACGCATCGAGCGGCTGCTCCGGGAGCAGGGCATCACCGAGGCGGTGCTCGCTGGCGGCTTCTCGCGCATGCGCGCGGTACAGCAGATGCGGCCGGACCTGGGGCTGTTCCGCATCGCCGCCCGGGTGCGCAGCTTCCGGGACGACGCACTCCTGCGCGCGGCGGCGGACGAGTTCGAGTCGGCCGGCATCCGCATCGTCGCCCCCACCGAGCTGCTCCGGGAGATCCTCGCCCCGGTGGGTCACCTGGCCGGCCCGCCGCTCGATCCGGCGCAGGAGCGCGACGTGGCGCTGGGCGAGGAGGTGGCGACGCTGCTCGGCCGGGCCGACGTCGGCCAGACGGTGGTGGTGAAGAACGGCCACATCCTGGCGCTGGAGGCGGTGGAGGGGACGGACGCCTGCATCCGCCGCGGGGCCGAGCTCGGCGGACCGGGCGTGGTGGTGGTGAAGCTCAGCAAGCCCGGACAGGACGAGCGGTTCGACCTCCCGGCGGTGGGCCCGGCGACGCTGGAGGTGCTCCGCTCGGTGGGCGCCCGCGTCCTCGCGATCGAGGCGGGCAAGACGCTCCTGCTCGACGGAGACCGGCTGCTCGCGCTCGCCAACGAGGCCGGCATCACCCTGCTCGCTCGAGCCGGGGAGAAGCCGGTCTGAGCATCTGAGGCGACCGCGGACCGCCGGGCGCGAGGGAGCACGACTCGCAAGTCCCACGACCTCGTCCGAGCCACCGGCCCGAGCGATACTTTCGGCAGGTGGTGGGCCGCTCGACGTGCCGATTCGGTCACCCCGACCGGCCGCACCGGCGAAGCGAGCCACGGGAAACCAAGGAGGCCACGACCTGGGACCGCGCACCTCGCCGCTCGGGCTCCGTTCACTCCCGGGCGCTGCCCTCGACCGGCAGTGCCAGCGCGCGCTGCCCCTCGTTGAATGGGCGGCGCTCGGCCTCACCCGCTTCGCTCCTCCGCGCGGACGAGGACACACCCTCCTGAGGCCTCCTCACCCGGGTCACGAAGGGAGAAACCTCACCATGCACGCACACCGTCCATTGCTCACCGCCGCCCTCCTCCTCGCCGGGGCTGCCCTCGCCCAGCAGACCTCCGGGGGCGGGCCCGCGAACACGCAACCGACCAATCCTCGCCCGCAGAGCACCGGGAGCATGACCACGCCTCCGGGCCCGAGCGGAACGGAGGCCCAGAGCGACCCCAGCAAGGGCGGTCAGGCGATGACCCCGCCCGCGGCCAGCGCCCTGGGGACGACGCCCTCGCCGCAGCGGATCCTCGCCGAGCTCCACATGGCCAACCAGGCCGAGATCGAGATGGGAAAGATGGCCGAGCAGAAGGCCCAGGACAGGGAGGTGAAGAAGTTCGGCAAGCACATGGTGAAGGCCCACACCGCCATGGACAAGGACCTCCAGTCCTGGGCCAAGAAGAACAAGGTGACCATTGCCGCGCCGCCGCAGGACGACGCGCACCAGGCCGAGATGCAGAAGATGCAGCAGACGAAGCAGCGCCTGCAGAGCCTCAGCGGTGCGGAGTTCGACAAGGCCTACATGCAGGCCATGGCCGAGGACCACGCCAACGACCTGAAC
>DASROG010000479.1:0-5797 GCA_035646995.1 Myxococcaceae bacterium | reverse complement strand
CGACCGCTCGGCTGCCGGACGTACTTCTGTCACCGCGCCACGGGCCCGGCGCGCGAGCCCACCGAGGAGATGGACCGCCTCCAGCGGCGGCTGGAGGCCATCGCCCGCTCGATCCGACCGGACGAGCCCGGCCCACGGCCGCTCACCGCCTGGCTCGGGGAGGAGACACCGTGAGCCGGCGCGCCGCTGCTGCCGCCGCCCTCGTGCTCACGGCGTGCGCGGGCGGCAAGACCGGCGGGGCCATCGCCCTGCTCATCTACGGGATGATCGGCTCGGCCGTCAGCCGCGCCGCCGGCGGGTGCTACGCGGTCTGCGAGGGCATCAACCAGGTGTGCAACCCCGAGACCGGGTTCTGCGAGCACAACCCCTGCGGTCCGGGCTGCGGCTCGAGTCGTCATTGTGACATCGGTGGCCCGTTGCCACGCTGCGTGGAGGACTCGGTCCCCGCCGATCTGGTGCAGTCTCCGCCGCCACCTCCCACGCTTCCGGTCGCCACTCCACCTCCGTGACCCTCCGCATCCTCGCCGCCCCGCTGGAGTTCAAGGGAAGCCTGACCGCGGGACAGGCCGCCCGCGCGATCGAGGCCGGGGTGCGCGCGGGCTGGCCCGAGGCCGAGGTGACCGTGCTCCCCCTCGCGGACGGGGGGCCGGGCACCGCCGACGCGCTGGTCGACGCCCTCGGGGGCCAGTGGCACACCGCCTGGGCGCACGACGCGCTCGGGCGCCCGCTGCAGGCCCAGTGGGCGAGCTGGCCCGGGGGAGCCATCGTGGAGATGGCGCGGGCCTCGGGCCTCACGTTGCTCGCGCCGGCCGAGCGCGATGCCCGGGTGACCACCACTCTGGGGACGGGCGAGCTCATCGCCGATGCGCTCGAGAACGGGATCCGCTCGCTCCTGGTCGGCGTGGGCGGCAGCGCGACCAACGACGGCGGCGCGGGTGCCCTCCAGGCGCTCGGCTACCGTCTCCTGGATGCCTCCGGCCGCAGCCTCCCGCCCGGAGGAGCGGCCCTCCGGAACCTCGCGCGCATCGTGTCCGACGGTGTCCTCCCGGCGGTCCGCGAGGCCGAGATGACGGTGATGACCGACGTGCTCAACCCGCTCTGCGGTCCCACCGGCGCGAGCGCCGTCTACGGCCCGCAGAAGGGCGCCTCCCCCGAGGACGTTCAGGTGCTCGACGCGGCCCTGGCGCACTTCGCCGAGGTGGTGAAGCGCGACCTCGGAGTCGACGCGGCAGACCTGCCGGGGACCGGCGCGGCCGGGGGACTGTCCTACGGGCTGCTGGTGGGCTGCGGGGCCCGCGTCAGCCGCGGGTTCGACCACCTGGCAAAGCTGCTCGGGCTGGACACCAGGCTCCGGGGGGTGGACTGGGTCCTCACCGGCGAGGGTCGGCTGGACACCCAGACCCTCAGCGGGAAGGGACCGCTCGAGCTGGCCCGCCGGGCGCGGGGCTCCGGCACGCGGGTGGTGGCCTTCGCCGGGAAGATCGACCCGAGGGCGCTCGAGGGAGAGCACCCCTTCGACGAGGCGATCCAGGTCAGTCCGCCTGGATGGAGCGAATCGGATCCTGCGGCGCGCGCCGGCGCTGCGGCCCTGCTCACCTCCGCCGTCGAGCAGTGGGCACGGCGGACCGCGCGCCGCGGCTGAACCGGCGGCCGGCTACCTCGCCGGGTCGTCGAGACCGAGGAGCGAGAGCAGCATCCTCACCCGCTCGGAGGGATGCCCGAACTCCTTCGCGTAGTCGGCCTGGCTGCGGCGCACCATCTCCTGCGCCTCGGCACGGTCGTAGACCTCGGGGATCTCCACCGGCCGCTTCTCGCCCGGCATCTGCTTGTAGGTGAGGAAGTAGTGGCGGAAGCGATCGAGCATCCCCGGCGGAAGCTCGTTCACGTCCTGGAGGTGCCCGAAGGCGGTGTCCCCGGCGAGCACGGCGATGAGCTTGTCGTCGGCCTGATTGCCGTCGATCATCCGCAGTCCACCGATGGGCCGGGCCCGGAGCAGCACGCCCGAGTGGCTCACGTCGCGCTCGCTGAGCACGCAGATGTCCATCGGGTCGCCGTCGCCATCGACGTGGGTCCGTCCGGTGCGCTCGGCGCAACGCTCGCCCACCAGTGTCCCGCAGTAAGTCTGAGGGATGAAGCCGTAGAGCGTCGGGGAGAAGCTGGAGTAGAGCTGAGGCCGATCGATGCGGAGGTGGCCGGCCCCCTTGTCCAGCTCGTATTTGATGGCGTCGGTGGGGACGATCTCCACGTAGACCGTCACCTCGTCCGGGGCGCGGTCGCCGATCGGCACTCCATGCCAGGGGTGCGCGGAGAAGCGCATCGCCAGCAGCCGCTCGAGGGTCTCCCTGTCGTTGCCGGCGCTCATGTGCGGAGCATCTCCTCCACCCGCCGGTTCCCCTCCTCGAGGAGCGCGGCCACCGCATCGTGCGCCTGCTCGGTCAAGCTGTCACGATCGTCCCGGGTGAGCCCGGTGGTGGGAATCGGCTTTCCGACGCGAAGGACCAGCGGCCGCCCGGAGTGCACCCACAGCCCGCCCTTGGGGGTGATCTCGTGGGCGCCGGCGACCGCCAGGGGCACGAGCGGCACCTGCGCGTCGATGGCCAGGATGGCGGCGCCCTTCTTGAAGGTCCGGAGCTGGCCGTCGGTGCTGCGGGTGCCCTCGGCGAAGAAGAGGATGCTGGTCCGGGTCCTTACCTGTTCGACCGCGGCCTCGATCCGCTGGCGGTCGGCGTCGCTGCCGGTGCGCTCGACCCGGATGTTGCCCATGGCCTTCACCGCCGCGCCGAAGATGGGGATCCGGTAGATCTCCCGCTTGGCGACGAACCGGATGTGCTTCGGCAGCCGGGCGAAGACGAAGGGGGCGTCGAAGTTCGACTGGTGATTGCAGGCCAGGACGCAGGTGCCGGCCGGCAGGTTCTCCAGCCCCGCCACGTCCTCGCGCACTCCCGCCGCGGCGAGCACGGCGTTGCACCAGCCACGGATGACCGGATCGGCGCGCTCGGGGCGACCGGGCGAGAGCGCGATGACCACCGGTCCGACCAGGGCGCTGCAGCCCACCGCCGCGTACGTGGCCACGGTGTGGAGGAGCTCGCCGCTGTTCATACGAAGCCGTGCGCGGGGAAGAGAAGCACCTCCTCGATGCGCTCGGCGCCGAGGAGAAGCATGAGCACCCGGTCCAGCCCGAGGGCCACCCCTCCCGAGGGGGGCATCCGCCCCACCGCGTCGAGGAACGCCTCGTCGAGCGGGTAGGCAGCGCGGCCCCGGGCGAGCCGGAACGCACGTTCCTCCTCGAGCCTCCGGCGCTGCTCCACGGCGTCGGTCAGCTCGGAGAAGCCGTTGGCCAGCTCGAGCCCCCGCGCGTAGAGCTCGAAGCGCTCGGCGACCGAGGGGTCCTGAGGGCTGAGCCGGGCGAGCGCGGCCATCGACGCCGGATAGTCGATCAGGAACGCCGGCCGGTCACGCCCGAGTCGCGACTCCACCCGCTCCAGGAACAGCCGGAAGAAGACGTCGTCGAAGCCGTCGCCTGACTCGGTCCGCACCCCTACCCGACGTGCGGCTTCGGCGAGCGATGCGGCGTCGGGCGTCTGGCGGAGGTCGATGCCGGTCTCTCGGCGGAGGGCCTCGCGCACCGTGACCCGCTCGTAGGGCCGGACCCCGAACGGGTCGATGCGGCCGAGTGCGGCGGCGGCCGCGGCGAGGACGGACTCGAGGTCGTCCATGATCGCCCGGTAGTCGGCGTCCGGACGGTACATCTCGAGCATCGTGAACTCGGGGTTGTGCGTCGAGCTGACCTCGCCGTTCCGGAAGACCTTGCAGAGCTGGAAGATGGGCCCCGAGCCGTCCGCGAGGAGCCGCTTCATGGCGTACTCGGGGCTGGTGTGCAGGTAGAGGGTCCGGGCCCGCCCGAGGTCGGTCTCGGGCAGGAAGGGCACCTCGAAGGCCCGGATGTGCGGCTCCATTCCCGGCGCGGGCACCAGGAGCGGCGTCTCGACCTCCCGGTACCCCAGCGCCTCGAGCTGCGCGCGGACCGCACGCTGGAGCAACTGGCGGGCACGTGCCGCGGCCCACTGCGAAGGATTGGGCATCCCGGCGCACGACGGTACAGTTCGCCCCTTCATGCGTCCACGGCTCCTGCACGTCCTCCCCGGGCTCCTCCTCGCCGCCTGCGCCAGCCAGCAGGTTCCTCCGGACCCCGTGGCGAGCTTTCCTTCGCGGAACCCGGAGCACGAGGCGCTCGGGCCGGCGGTGGCGGAGCTCGCTGCCAAGGCCGAGGGCCTCCTCCGCTCGCAGGACGAGCTGGTCTGGAAGCACTGGACCGAGGGCGTGCCCGCGGACCTCGCGAAGACGTACCTGGGGACCGAGGCCTGGCTCACCCCGGAGTCGGTCGCCCGGGTCGCGCGGCTGCGGGATCTGACCAGCGACCCGCGCGAGCGCCGGGCCCTGGAGCACCTGCACGCCTACCTCGCCGGGGAGTGGATGGCGCAGCAGCTCGCCGACGTCTCGGACGGGATCGCGACCCTCGAGCAGTCGCTCACCTTCAAGGTCGCGGGGACGGAGCGGCCGTACCGGAATCTCGAATCCATTCTCGCCACGGAGAGGAGCGCGCTCCGGCGACGGCAGATCTACGAGGCCGCGACCCCGGCGGTGGAGAAGGTCTCTGCTCTCGTCGAGCGCCGGGGTGCCCGTGCCGCGGAGCTCCTTCCACGACTCAACCTCGATCCGGCCGTCTGGACCGCGGAGCTCCGGGAGGCGACCCCCGAGCAGCTCGGGGCCCTGGCGGATGCGGTGCTGGCCCGGACCCAGGATCCCTGGAGGAGCGCGCTGACCCGGCTGGCCGAGCGCGAGCTCCAGCTTCCGCTGGACCGCATCGGCAGGCAGGACCTGCCGCGCCTGGTCCGTCTGCCAGCCATCGAGGGCTTCAAGCGCGCCGAGGTGGTCTCGCGCATCCGCGCCACGCTCGGGTCGCTGCAGCTCGACCCGGCGGCGCTGAAGACGGTGACCCTGGATGCGTCGGACGCGCCGCAGAAGAACCCGCGCGGTCTGGTGCTGGGAGTGGTGGTGCCCACCGACGTGCGGATCTCGCTCAAGCCTGTGGGCGGAGCCCGGGATCAGCGCAGTGCGTTCCACGAGTTCGGGCACGCGATTCACGACGCGTTCACCGAGGAGCGCCGGTTCGAGCTGGCCAAGCTCGGCAACCGCACCAGCGCCGAAGCCTTCGCCGCGCTGTTCGAATCGCTCACCACGGACGCAGCCTGGCTCGAGCAGGCAGGCCTCTCGGCCGATGCCCGTCGCACCTGGATCCAGGGAGTCAGCATCCAGGAGCTGTTCCTGGTCCGTCGCGCCGCCGGGAAGGTGCTGTTCAACATCGCCGGCTCGCGGCCGGGCGTGGACCTGCACGCTGCCTACCGCTCGACGATGGATCGGGCCTATGCGCTCCCGGGCACGGCGCAGGACGAGGCCCGCCTCACCCTGGACCAGGAGGCCACGCTCGGAGCGGCGGACTACCTGCGGGGCTGGCTCCTCGGCGCCCAGCTCCGGGCGGCGCTGGTGCGGAAGTTCGGCGCGCGCTGGTGGCAGGACCCCGGCGCCGGAGCGTTCCTCAAGCCGCTGCTCGCGCCGGGGAACGGCCTCGACGCGGACGGCCTCGCACGCGCGCTCGGCGATCGCGGCGTCTCGCCCGATGCCTTCGTGGCGGCGGTGGTGCCGCGGCTGTCCGGGGCCGGGGTCCTGCCACCAGCGCGCGCCGAACTTCCGCACCAGCGCCGCCCGGAGCTGGGCGCCGAGGAGCCAGCCCCGCAGG
>DASROG010000478.1:0-5532 GCA_035646995.1 Myxococcaceae bacterium | reverse complement strand
CGTGCTGTCTGCGGATCGGGGGCCGGGTGGGTGGAGCATCCGGGTCCAGCTCACCTCCCGTGGCCGGGATTGGGTTCCCGGGACCCCGGGGGGCCAGGAGTCCAACACCGCGGGATGAGGCCCGGGGCCTCCTGGCACCGGGCTTGAAGTGACCCGCGCCCATGAGACTTCGCAACTCGGCCGTCCCCGGCGTCGATCCGGTGTCGGCGACTGACGGCGTCCCCGACGCCGATGCGCTGGCGCAGTCGTTCGCCCAGCTCAACGAGGATGTCCAGGCGCTGAGCGAACGCGCCGCCCGTCTGCACCAGGCTGGTCATCCGGAGGCGGAGTGGCTCCTGGCCCGCTTCCAGACCCACCGGCTCGCCTGCCCCGACCTCACGGGCCCTGCGGCCCGGATGCTGGTCCAGGCCAGCTTCGCCGCCCTCGATGAGCACCGCGCCGGGCTCGCCCGTGACGCCGCGGAGCTCGCGCGCGTGGAGGCCGCCGCCGCCGAGCAAGCGCGGGCCGAGGAGGCCCGCCGGGCCGAGGCCGCGCGGAAGGAGGCGGAGCAGGCCCGCGCCCGACGCGAGGCGCAGGCTGCCGCCCAGCGACGCCCGACCGCCGCACCGCTCCTCTCTGCGCAGGCCGCCCCGGCGCCCGCGCGGGCCAGGCCGGCGACCCAGCCGCTGGGGAAGATGTCCCCGCCCATCTCCTCCACGCCGGGCCGCACCAGTGCTCGCATTCCGATGCAGACCCAGGTCGACCTGTCGAGCGACTCGAACGTGTTCACCGGCTTCAGCACCAACCTCAGCGAGGGCGGGGTGTTCGTCGCCACGGTCAACCTGCTCCCGGTGGGCACCCCGGTGGACCTCACCTTCTCGCTGCCGGGCAATGCCCGGATCACGGTGAAGGGCGAGGTGCGCTGGACCCGCGAGATCGACGACCGGGTGCCGGACGTGTTTCCTGGAGTGGGGGTGCGGTTCGTGGAGCTCGGTCCCGAGGCGGCCCAGGCGCTGCACCGGTTCGTCGCCGAGCGCGAGCCGCTCTTCTACCCGGACTGAGAAGAGCCTCGAGGTGACTCGGGGCGGGTGAGGGCGTCCACGCAGCGCCCGTCTCGGCCGGCCTGCGTGCACCCCGCCTGCTCCGGCGATACGCGGTGTTCGTGTCGGTCCGGCACGAGCCCCAGACAGGCAGGGCCCGGTGGAGACCAGCACTCGCGGGCGGTCGACGCTCGCTGGAGGCACCCGGCCCGGTGATCCTTTCTGCACGTGGCGAGCCCTCCCACGTGCAGAAAGTACCGCCCGGCCAGGCGCCGTCCTCAGGCACGAACACGCAGGCCGCCCGGGACGAGCACCACGGAGTGCCGACCCCCTTCCCCGCGTCGCCCCGGGGCGCTCGATGCACGGGGCGTCGTCAGCTGCCGGAGGTCACGTCCAGCACGCGCTGCTCGAGCGAGCTGCCCTGGGTGAGCGAGATGATCCGCACGCCCCGGGCGAGCAACGCCTCGAGCACCGTCGCGATGACGTCCTCCGCGGGCGGCGCATCGGGCGCGAGGCGCACCGCGAGCTGACCGGACGGGGAGAGGTCGACCCGCGCCACACCGGGCAGCGCGCGGAGCTCGGGGAGCGGCACGTCTCCCCGGCTGATCTGCAGGGAGAACTCGGCCGCGCGGCGAGTGACCTCGGCCAGCGTGCCGGCCTGGACCACCTTTCCGTGGTCGAGGACCGTCACCGCGTCGCAGAGCCGTTCCAGCTCCGCGAGGTTGTGGCTGCTGATGATGACCGTCCGCTGGCCACGGAGGCCGGAGAGCAGGCTGCGCACCTCGGAGGCGGCCCGCGGGTCGAGACCGGCGGTGGGCTCGTCGAGGAGGAGGAGCGCCGGCTCGCCGAGCAGCGCCTGCGCCAGCGCCACCCGCTTCGCCATCCCGTGCGACAGGGCACGCGGCGAGGCGTCCCAGGAGTCGGGAAGCTGAACCCGCTCCAGCGCGACCCGGGCCGCTGCCTCGGGGTGGGCCTCGCCGGACAGCCTCGCCCAGGTGGTGAGGAGCGTTCCCACGTCCAGGTAGGACGGGAGGTCCGCGTCCTGGGGCAGCACGCCGATGCGGGGCCGCAGCGGGCCGCGGTCGTGCGGGTCCCTCCCCAGCACCTGGATGGTACCGGTGCCGGGACGGAGGAAGCCCGCCGCCAGTCCGAAGGTGGTGGTCTTGCCCGCACCGTTCGGGCCCACGAGCCCGTGGCAGCTCCCGGGTCGCACCTGGAAGCTCACCCGGTCGAGCGCCACCGTCTTTCCATAGCGCTTGGTCACCGTGTCGAGGCTGAGCGCAGCGTCCACGGCCCTCACACGTCCCTGACCCGGAACACCGCCCAGGCCGCGCCGAGGAAGACCGCCCCGAACACCGCGTACGCCGCCGCGGAGGTGAGGAGCGCGGTGCTCGAGCCGAGCACTCCCGAGGCGTACGCGGACGGCGACAGCCATCGTAGCTCTTCCATCCACGAGGCTGGGCCGCCCATCCGGTGCACCAGCGCCGCCCGGCCTCCGATGGCGTCGAGGAGCCAGAAGCCGAACAGCGCGCCCACGTTCAGGAGGAGGCTGCCACCCGGACCGGAGGTCATGGCCGAGGAGAGCGCGGTCAGGGTGAGATACCCGAAGGCGAACGCCGCTCCCCCCACCCAGAAGCGCGCCGCGGCCGCCGCGTAGGAGACCGGCTCGAGCCCCGGCCGCAGCCCGGCGCCGGCGACGAAGAGCCCCGCCAGCACCAGGGCGAGCAGCAATCCCATCACCACCGCCTGGGCGAGGAACTTCCCGGCGAGGATGCTCCCCCGCCGCGTGCGCACCGCAAGGTACCGGATGCTGCCGGAGGCCAGCTCGGCGCTGAGCTGGTCGTAGCCGAGCAGGGCGATGAACAGGGGAAGGAAGAAGAGGTCGGCGCGGAACACCAGGGGAACCAGCAGTGGGAGCTCGGAGAGGCGCTGGAAGGCGGCGCCGTCCTCGCCCACCAGGAACCCGAGGATGCCGGCGCTGGCGGCCGCGGCTGCCTCCGGCCCCTGCGCGTCGAGCCCGCGGGTCAGGAGGCCCACCACCAGGCCGATGAGCGCGGTGGAGGTAGCGAAGAGGAGCAGGAGCACCAGCACGCGCGCGTTGCGGAGGGTGCGGAGCAGCTCGGAGCGGGTCACCGCCAGGGTCTCGAGGAGGGGGCTCAACGTGGGCTCAGGGCCTACCAGAGGACACCGTCCGAAGTCTTCACCGGGGACAGGAGGCCGTCGTACGATGGCGGGCACATGCGCGCTGCGCTCTCGCTTCTCTCCCTCGCCGTGCTGCTCAGCGGCTTCACTCCCGAGGACGAGGCGCTCGACCCGACCACGCTTCCAGGAACCACCGCCATCCCGGCGCCCGCCGAGGCCACCGACGCGGTGGCTCCGCTGCTCTCCGCGCCGCCGTCCGTGCCCAGCCGGGTCAAGACGCCACCGCTCGCCACGGTGCGTCCGCTCTCCCCGGCCGAAGACCTCGTCTCCCGCGCAAGGCGTGACGGCGCGCACTACGTGGTGAGCGGCGCCGAGGGCGAAGCCGCGCTCACCCTGGTTCCGGGGGTACAGGAAGGCCTCACCCGCACGCTCAGGGACTACCAGACCCCCTGGGCGGCAGTGGTGGTGCTGGAGCCATCGACCGGCCGGGTGCTGGCCATGGTGGAGCACAGCGAGGCGGCTCCGGGCCTGCGCGGGCTTCCGGTCAAGGCGGTGTTCCCGGCGGCGAGCATCTTCAAGCTGGTGACCGCCAGCGCGCTCCTGGACGAGGGGGTCAACCCCGACGACGAGTCCTGCTACCACGGGGGGAAGCGGCGGGTGAGCGAGTCGCTGCTCGCCGACAGTCAGCGCGACCGCGAATGCGTGAGCCTCTCCGAGGCGCTGGGGCGGAGCGCCAACGTGGTGTTCGCCAAGCTGACTCACCGCTACCTGGACGCGGACAAGCTCCGCGCGGCCGCCGAGCTCTTCCGCTTCAATCGGCCCATTCCCTTCGCCATCCCCACCGACCCTTCGCTGGCCGCGGTGCCCGACGAGCCGCTGGAGCTCGCCCGGACCGGGGCGGGTTTCGGCGACGTGTTCCTCTCTCCGCTGCACGGCGCGCTGATCGCCTCGGTGGCCGCGAACGGCGGGCTGTGGCGGGCGCCCATCCTCTTCGAGCGGGACCTGGCCGAGGCGCCCGACCCCGAGCGGATCCTCAGCGAGGAGCGCGCCGCGGCCCTGACCGCGATGATGGAGGAGACCGTCACTCACGGCACCGCCCGACGGTTCTTCCGGCTGCGCGAGCTCCGGGGCGCAGTCGGGAAGACCGGCTCGCTCGCCGACCGGAATCCCTTCCGCGACTACTCGTGGTTCGTGGGGTTCGCGCCGCGGGAGGCCCCGCGGGTCGCGGTGGCGGCGGTGGTGGTGAACGAGCCTCGCTGGCGCATCCGCGCTCCCTGGCTGGCCCGGGAGGCGATGCGACTGGGGCTGGAAGCGGTCGGCGCGGGCCGGCTGGCCTCGGTCAGCGCAGGTCGATCAGCCCCTGGTCGACGAAGCCCTTGAAGCAGCGGAGCGCGTCCAGCTCGTGGATGGGGGAGACCTGGACGATGGCCTCCACCGTCCGCTGACCGTCGATGCGCGACAGCAGGTAACGCTCGGGCGCGCTGAGCGGCATCTTCCGGATCAGGCCGGCGGAGACCTTGAGGCTGGGCACCTTCCCCCCGTGCACCAGCTCGGACTTCAGCTGGTCGGCGAGCGCAGCTTCGGCCTGGCGGAGGAAGTTCGCCGTCTGGGCGGACGGTGAGACCTCGTAGGCGCGGCGAGCGAGCGCGGCCGCGTCCGCGACGTTCCCCGAGGTGTAGAAGGCCTGGGCCGCCCGGAGGATCTCGTCCGGTCCCTGCTCGCTGCCGAGCACTTCCGGCACCGCGGTGGGCACCGTGGGCGACTCGGTGGCCAGGACGGAGATCGCGCCCAGCCGGTGGAGGGCGAACAGCCTCTGGTAGAGGAAGAAGTCGGTGGAGTGGAGCCCGAGCACGAGGTCGTCGATGGTGGCTCCCTCCTCGATGAGGGCATAGAGGCGGTCGTCCAGGCTCCCCGGCTCGGGTGGGCCGGCGAGCTGCTCCCGGGCGATCCGCAGCCGGACGCGCCCGGTGGGGAACACCTCGCGGATCGCGCGCCAGGCGGTCTGTCGGAGGTCCGCCTCGCGGTGGACATCGAGGAGACTCACGCTCACGTCCAGCCCTTGCACCGGGGTCGAGGCCTCGCCGGGAGTGAAGGTGAACCGGCCGTCCGTCCAGTCGAAGCAGCCGAGCAGCGCCTCGCGGAACTTGAGAGAGAGAGCGTTCCGGACCGCGTCCTCCGGAACCTTGCCCGAGTCGACGAGGATCTTCCCCAGCGCGACCTTGGTGGCGAGCTGCTGCTGGAAGGCCTGCGTGTACTCGTCCTCGGTGATCATCCCCATGTTCATCAGGAACTGGGCGAGGTACTCGCGCGGAGCGTTGCTTCCGGCCTGGATGACCGCGCCCTCCCGGATGACCACCTGGTGTCGCTCGTC
>DASROG010000477.1:0-2260 GCA_035646995.1 Myxococcaceae bacterium | reverse complement strand
CGCGGGCTGGAGCTCCGGAGGCGGCGGAGGGTCGAGGTGGTCATCGGAAGGGCTCCTATCGCTCGGGGTGCACGGGACGTTGCTTCGAGGGCCGGGCGACGCAAAAGATGCGCCCGGGGGGCCCCGACCGCCCGTCTGGTGGCCGGACCCTGCGAGAACCTCGCCAGACAACCCGCGGATCGGTTTGATGCGCGCCATGGGGACCGACTCGATGCAGCTGCTTCCGCCCGCGGTGGACCTGGTCGACGAGCTCGCCCGTTGCGCCTCCCCCGAACGAGTCCTCACCCGACCGCTGGATCGCGTGGCCTTCGCCTCGGATGCAAGCTTCTACCGGCTGCTCCCCGAGGCGGTGGTGCTCGCCAGCTCGGTGGACGAGGTGCAACGGCTGTTCGCGCTCAGCCGGGCGCGGGGAATCCCGCTGACCTTCAGGGCCGCGGGAACGAGCCTGTCCGGCCAGTCGCTCTCCGACGGGCTCCTGGTGGAGGTGGCGCGGCACTGGCGCTCCGCCCGGGTGGAGGACCAGGGCCTCCGCATCCGCGCCCGTCCGGGGATGATCGGGGACCACCTGAACCAGCTCCTCCGGCCCTTCGGGCGGAAGATCGGCCCCGACCCGGCGAGCATCCGCTCCTGCACGCTGGGCGGGATCCTGGCCAACAACTCGAGCGGGATGTGTTGCGGGGTGGAGCAGAACAGCTACCACACCCTCCACTCGCTGACCTTCGTCCTCCCTTCCGGCACGGTGATCGACAGCGGCGCGGAGGGCGCGGACGAGGAGCTCCGGGCCCGCGAGCCGGCGCTCCACGCCGGACTGGTGGATCTCCGGGACAAGATCCGCGCCCACCCGCAGCTCGTGGAGCGGATCCGGGCGAAGTACCGGATGAAGAACACCACCGGGTACGGGCTCAACGCCTTCCTCGACTTCGAGCGGCCCATCGACATCTTCGCCCACCTCCTGGTGGGCTCCGAGGGGACCCTGGCCTTCATCGCCGAGGCGGTGATGGAGACGGTACCGGTCCTCCCCTACAAGTCCACCGGGCTGCTCTTCTTCGGCGACATCCATGCGGCGTGCGGCGCCATCGCTCCCCTGCGCGATGCGGGGGCGAGGGCCCTCGAGCTGCTGGACGCGGCCAGCCTCCGCGCCGCGGCAGGGAAGCCCGGCATGCCCACCGAGCTCCGCCACCTCGGTACCGCACCGGCCGCCCTGCTCTGCGAGTTCCAGACCGGGAAGGAGGTCGAGCTCCCGTCGCTGGAGGTGGCCGCCGCGGGCGTCACCCGCACCCTCCCGCTGGTCGTGCCGGCTGAGTTCACCCGTGACCCCGAGCTGCAGGCCCGGTTCTGGCGGGTGCGGGAGGGGCTGTTCCCCACCGTGGGCGGCGTCCGCCGGAGCGGTACCACGGTCATCATCGAGGACGTCTGCTTCCCCATCCCGAAGCTCGCGGACGCGGCCGTGGACCTCCAGGGCCTCTTCCGCACGCACGCCTACGAGAACGCGATCATCTTCGGCCACGCCAAGGACGGAAACGTCCACTTCGTCATCACTCAGTCCTTCAACGACCAGGCCGCGGTGGACCAGTACGCGCGCTTCATCGACGACCTGGTGCCCCTGGTGGTCGGGAAGTACGACGGCGCCCTCAAGGCGGAGCACGGGACCGGCCGGAACATGGCTCCCTTCGTGGAGACGGAGTGGGGCCCGGAGGGCCTGGCGATCATGCGCCGGCTCAAGGCGCTCGTGGATCCGCAGAACATCCTGAACCCCGGAGTGATCGTACCCGCCGGCCCGAAGTCCCACCTCCAGGACCTCAAGTCCCTGCCCTCGATCGAGCGCGAGGCGGACATGTGCATCGAGTGCGGGTTCTGCGAGCCGGTGTGTCCGAGCCGCGAGCTGACGCTCACCCCGCGGCAGCGCATCGTGGTTCGCCGCGAGCTGGAACGCCGCCCGGCGGGAACCGTCTCCGAGGAGATCCGGCGGGACTACCAGTACTCCGGGCTCGACACCTGCGCCGGGGACGGGATGTGCCAGACGCGCTGCCCGGTGTCGATCGACACCGGCGCCCTGGTCAAGCGCTTCCGCGCCTCAGTGCACTCCGACTTCGGCCGGGACGCAGCCCGCCGGGCGGCCGTCTCCGGGCGCACCACGGAGCGGATGGCCCGCGCCGGCCTCGCCGCCGGGAACGCGCTCGCCGCGGTGATCGGCTCCCGCGCGGTGGGAGCGATGACCGATGCGGTCCGCGCCGTCCTCGGCGAAGAGCTCGTCCCGCGC
>DASROG010000476.1:0-10364 GCA_035646995.1 Myxococcaceae bacterium | reverse complement strand
GGAGATCGAGCCCTGGATCTCCCCGGACGGGCGGATGCTGATCTTCAGCGCCAAGGGTCGCTCCGGTGGGCGCGCCAACGGCCAGTCGCTCCGGTTGCTGGTGAAGAAGAAGGTCCGCCCATCGGGCGAAAAGCGCGGCCCGAAGTCCCAGCCCGGCGAGTTCACCCCGGCGCCCAAGGCCCGGGGGTCGGTCCACCGGGAGCCACAGCGGAAGCTCACGAAGAGGTCGTACTCGCCGCGCCCACCGGAGCGACCCTTGGCGCTGAAGATCAGCATCCGCCCGTCCGGGGAGATCCAGGGCTCGATCTCCTGATCCGGGGTGTTGATGGGCTCTCCCAGATTCTCCGGGGGGCCGAAGTGGTCCCCTTGCCAGCGGGCCTGCCAGAGATCGCACTTGCCCTTCCCGCCGGGTCGCTCCGAGCCGAAGAACAGGGTCCCATCGTCGGTCATCGTCGGGAACCATTCGTCGCCCGGGCTGGAGAGCTCGGCCACGTGTCGTGGCGGACCCCACCCCGAGTCGGTCCGGTCCATGGTCCAGATCTCCGTGTCCGGACGGGGAGCATCGCCCTCCACCGGGCGGTTGGAGATGAAGAAGAGGCGCCGCCCGTCGCGGGTGATGGTCACGTCGCCGTCGTTCCAGCGGCCGCTGAAGGGGGCGACCTCGGCGGGCCCCCACCGCCCGCCGGCGCGCCTGGAGACGAGGACCGTCCAGTGCGCGAAGTCGGGAGAGTCCCTGAGGAAGTACAGCACCTGGCCGTCGGGCGAGAGGCTGACGTGGGCATCGTCGAACCCCGTCGAGACCAGACCAGGCTCGAAGAGTCTCGGCGCGATGGGGGCCGGCTCTGCCGCCCTCGAGAAGGAGCCGACGGTGACCAGGACGAAGAGGCCGGCCAGAAGATGGGAGGAACGCATGGGGGCGGCCGACTCTCCTCGCGAGTCGCCGTGTTCGCCATCACCTTCTTCGGATCCGCTCCGCCTCAGGGCCCGGTTCTTGAACCGGACTCGGGGCATGCTGGTCTCCCTCGCCGTGGCCGCGACGGTCCTTGCCTCTCCTCCTCCGCTGGTGGTGGCGAGTCAGCTCCCGAAGGGCGCGGTCTTGCTCGTGCTCGGCGCCGAGGACTCGACGGCCGTGCTGGCGCGCGCTCCCGCCGCCGCGGACGCGGAGCTACGGCCCGGTGCGTTCCTGGGGGGCCTGCTGGCTCAGTTTGCGGTGGTGAAGCCACACCGCTCCGGTCGGGACGCGCCGCCGAGCCTGCAGATGTTCGTCCTGGTCACCCCGATGAAGGGTCAGGTGGGCGTCCACGCCGTCGGAAGTTTCTGAGCGGGACGGCTGCGCCGCACTCGACCCTCGTCCTTGGAGTCGCGGTCCGGCGTGCGGCGAGCTTCCGGTGCTGCCGAGCCCTGAGCTGGTCCGGCATCATCCGTGCAGCCGCGGCCTGCACAGCGACGCCCCTGCGCAGGGGACCCCGGACAAAGCCCGCCTCAGTCGAGGAATGTGACCTCGCCCGAGTCCAGGGCGTATTCCGCTCCGGTGACCTGAAGCCGACCCTCGAGCACCAGGCGCTCGAGGATCTCCGAGCCACGCCGGAGCTGGCTCACCGAGGCGCGGATGTTGGCCCGGACCGCCTCCTGCCAGAGCCGCGCTCGGTCCCGGGCGAGCTCGGTCTGGAGCAGACCTTCGATGGAGGGCCGCACCCGGTCGACGATGGACCGGAGCCCCGGGCTGTGAGCCTGCCCCGGCCGGGAGACCGCCTCGAGCGTCGCGTCGATCGCGCCGCAGCGGCTGTGTCCGAGGACGACCACCAGCTGCACGCCGAACCGCTCGACCGCGAACTCCACGCTACCGATTCCGGAAGGCGCCACGACGTTTCCTGCCACCCGGATGACGAACAGGTCGCCCAGGCCCTGGTCGAAGACGATCTCCGCCGGGACCCTCGCATCCGAGCAGCCGAGGATGACCGCGAACGGACGCTGGACGTCGGCCACCTCCGCGCGGCGAACCGGCGAGGTCAGCGCATCGGAACGGAGGTTCTTCACGAAGCGGGCGTTGCCTTCCTGGAGGCGGCGGAGGGCCAGCGCGGGCTCGAGCATGCGGCGGGCACCCTGCTTCGGACCGAGCGCCGCGGTCAATGGCCTCCGGCGACCGATGCATCGCACCGGACGCGAGCCCACGTCGCCGGGAGCGCCCCCCGCGTCAGGGACGGCGAGCAGAGTGCGTGCGGAGGGCCGAGGCGGTGGCGGTGGACACCTCGACGATTGCAGCGCGGTACCGACCGAGGGCGCGGCGTGACGGGATCGCTCTCTGCCTGTCGGGCGGAGGGTTCCGGGCGTCCCTGTTCCACGCCGGCGCGCTACGGCGTCTGAACGAGCTGGGCGTGCTCTCGGAGGTGCGCACCGTCTCCTCCGTCTCCGGCGGCTCCATCGCCAGCGGGCTCCTGGCGACGGTGTGGCCCCGGCTCGAGCGCGACGGGCGCCGCTTCACCAATCTGGAGACGCTCTTCGAGCAGCCGCTCCGGGCGTTCTGTGGCCGGAACATCCGGAACGGGCCGCTGCTCTGGGGCCGGCTCGATCCGCGCAACTGGCCGCGCCTCCTCTCCTCCACCTTCAGCGCGACCGACCTCCTGGCGGCCGAGTACGAGCGTCTCCTCGGCTCGGTGCGGCTGAGCGACCTCCCCGCCCAGCCGCGCTTCGTCTTCTGCGCGGCGAACCTCCAGACCGGCGTCAGCTTCGAGCTTTCCGCCCAGTCCATCGGCGACTACGTGCTCGGCCACGCCGAGCCCGGCGGCTTCACCCTCGCCGAGGCCGTGGCCGCGTCCTCCTCCTTCCCATTCGCCTTTCCCCCGCTGGTCCGCGCAGTGGACGTCCAGTCGTTCGCGGGTGGCGATCCCAAGGCCGTGGCCGGCGGCTTTCGGCCCGCTCCTCGCATCGCGCTCACCGATGGCGGCGTCTACGACAACATGGGCCTCGAGCCAGCCTGGAAGACGCACGCGGTGGTCCTGGTGTCCGACGGAGGGACGCCGTTCGAGATCCGGGCGCAGCCTCCGACCTGGCTCGTGCCACGGCTGCAGCGGTCCTTCCAGGTGGTCGCGAACCAGGCGCTCGCCGTCCGGAAGCGGTGGCTGATCGCCGCCTACCTCCGGGGCGTGTACGGCGGCGCCTACTGGGGCCTGGGCACCGACCGCGACGAGTACCAGGTCCCCGGAGGCGAGCGACCCGCCGGCTACTCCGGACGGGTGCTGGATCGCCTCCGCGTGGTGCGCACCGACCTCGACCGCTTCTCCCCGGCCGAGCAGTCGGTGCTGATGAATCACGGCTGGGCGCTTGCCGGCGCGGCAGTGGGCCGGTGGGGCACGGCGCTCATCGCCGCCGGCGCTCCGGCGCGTCCGCCCGACCCCACACTGCTCGAGCCGGACGCTGCGCTGGCCGCGCTGGCAGAGAGCGACCGCTTCCGGTTCCTCGGGCACTGAGGCTCACCACGACCGTCTTGCGGCCGCCATGGCCCGCGCCGACCATCGCCGCCGGAGAGACCTTCGAGCTGGATCTCGGCCGGGCCGCCTGACCGTTCTTGACTGTCGTCCCTCGTCTGAGGATACGACCAAGGTCTACTTGGTCGGCCGGGCCGGACCGACTGCAGACTGGAGACACATGAGAGCCTCTCTCGCGTTGCTGGCGTCGTGCATGCTGGTGGGCTGTGCGGCCACCAAGATCGAGAACACCTGGACCGCGGGCCAGCCGCCGCCGCAGCCGATCCAGAAGTTCGCGGTGTTCGCGGTGACCGGCTCACCGTCGGGCCGCATCGCCTACGAGGAGACGCTGACCACCCGCCTGAAGGAGGCCGGGCTCCCGGCCGTCCCCGGTTACGACCTGGTCACCTACGACGAGCACCCCTCGAAGGAGGAGGTGATTCGCCGCCTCGAGGAGAAGCAGATCGACGGCGCGCTGGTCAGCCGGGTCGACCGGAAGACCACCAAGACCGAGTCCACGCCGGTCTGGGTGGGCGGCGGATACTCCCCCGGGTTCTACGACTACTATTACACGCCCGTGGCGGTGGGCACCTACACCACCGAGAGCAACGAGTTCGTGGTGGAGACGGTGCTCTACAGCCTCCGGGACAACAAGCCGTACTGGGCCGCCCGGAGCAACACCAGCCGGACCGCCCCCACCAAGTTCGCCAACGACATCGCCAAGCCGGTGGCCGACTCTCTCAAGGAGTCGGGACTGTTCGGGCCGCCGGCCCGCTAGAAGCGCACCGAGATGCCGCCGGTGAAGTCGAACTGAGCGAAGGGGATTCCGCCCGAGAGGCCCACGCTCGCCCCGCCGGTGCCCACCCAGAACCCGCCGCCGCTGAAGTACACCGGCACCAGCGCGCGGGCCTCGAAGCGCAGGCCGATGTTCTCGGTCATCCACACCTTGAAGCCCAGGCCCGCGGTGAAGGCGAACCGCACCGTGTCGTCCGCGCTGTAGGTCGACCCGTCCTGGAAGCGGACCGCGCTCGGGTGGATGATCACCATGCCCGCGGTGATCGCCCCGAACGGCTCGATCCGCCCGAACGGGCGGCTCACGTGACCGCCGAGCTGGATCCAGTGCAGGCCGAACCCGGCCGAGTCACTGCTGGGCACGCTCGGCACGAAGGAGGCGAAGCGGGCCTGCGTCGGCACGTAGGCGTAGAGCAGCTCCACCGCGTAGCCGGGCCGGATGAAGTAGTCGATGGTCCCGCCGTAATCGACCGCTCCGTCGATGATGATGCTCCCGTTGAAGGTGCTGGCATCGGTGGAGACGGTCCATCCGGCGAATCCGCCGAGCTCGATCGCTCCCCGTGACGGCGGAGGCGGCGGAGGCGTGTACGCCGGAGGTCCGTAGCTCGGCTGCACGTAGACCGGCTGCGGAGGAGGTGCCGGTGGTCCGTACGGATTCGGGGGCGGCGCAGGGAGATACCCCGGAGGGGGTGTCCCTTGCGCCCAGGCCACCCCGGTGAGCAGCAGCGTTCCCAGCAGCACCGATCGAACCATGGTCATCGTCCCTCCCGGCCCGCGCCCACCCATTTCGCACCCCAGCCTCGCAGCCAAGTGGACCTTCGTCACCCACGGTTGGACTTTGGTCTCATTGATCGTCCGGTGGCCGGGGGCGAGACGACGGACCCGGAGGGGAGCATGCGCCAGGTGAAGATCGGCACCCGGATGGGACTGGCGGCCGGGGTGGCGGTGCTGCTCATCGGCTGTGGCCACGCCCCACCCGCGCCGGCCTCGGCCGACCAGGGGGAGGAGCGCCGGCTGGCGGTGGCGAACGGGTGGCTCCTGGGAAGCTCGCTGGGGCTCGGTCCCGCGCTTCCGGTGGTGTTCATGCACGGGGTCGGTGGGAACCATCACCTGTTCGACCCGCAGCTCGCCGAGTTCCGGAGCGGCCGGAGAGTCCTCGCCTTCGACCAGCGTGGCTGCGGCGGAAGCGCCGACGCGCCGGGCGGGAACTACGACCTCGACACCCGCGTGCGCGACCTCGGCATCGTGCTCGATGCGATTCGCTTCGAGACGGTGGTGCTGGTGGGCCACGGCACCGGCGCGCAGGTGGTGGCCCGCTACGCCGAACGAAACCCGGCCCGGGTGGTGGGGCTGGTGCTGGTCAACCCGGTGAGCGGCAACGCCGATGCCGCCCAGGTCGCCGACCTGCCGGAGCCCGAGCTCCGCCAGGCAATCGACGGCTGGTTGACCAAGCTGCTGGGCCAGGCGAAACCCGAGACCAGGGAGAAGGTGCTGGCCTCGGTGCAGGTGGCTCGCGTACCCGCGATGCGGGCGATGCTGCTCGATGCCGCAGCGAAGGACCTGCCGGGGAGCCTCGCGGCCTATCCCGGCCCGGTGCTCATCCTCGTCGCCGCGGACGAGCCGGTTCCCGGCCCGCTGCGTCCCGGCGTCGAGGTACACCGGCTCTCCGGGGGGAGCCACTGGTCGCCGCTCGACGCGGCAGACCAGGTGAATGCACAGCTCTGGGAGTTCGTTCGCCCCCTGGACGCCGCGGCGGGACGACGCAGGTCCAGCTGAGACCTCGGGAGGCCGCGATGCGCGCGGTGCCGTGCCAAACCGTGGTGGAGAACCGCCGGTGGGAGGAGGCTCTGGCACAATGGGCATCATGAGGGGTCTCCCCGCGCTGGTCCTGAGCGTCACCCTGGCCGCCGCGGCCGGCGACCCGGGAACCGGAGCGACCCTGCAGGTGGCCAACCGGAAGGTGTTCACCTTCCGCGCCACCGTCGCCGGGAGCACCCCCGCGGAGCGTCTTGCCAGCGCCCAGGCCCGCCTCGAGCAGGTGCCCACCCGGGGTCCGGTGGAACAGGTCGAGACCCGCCCGGTTCAGCTGGGCTCCGACAAGGGCACCGCGGTGCTGGTGGGGCCTCGCCTGCTCTTCATCGTCGCGGAGGGGGACGTCGACCTCCAGGCCGGCGAGACCACGGAGGGCGTGGCGCGACAGGCGGCCCAGGTGCTCACCGAGGCGCAGGATGCCGAGCGCGAACAGCGTTCGGTGCGGCTCCTGGTGCGCTCGCTGCTCCTGGCTCTCGTGGCGACCACCATCGCGGCAGGACTGCTCTGGCTGTTCGTCCGCGCTCGGCGCGCGGCGCACGCAGGCGTGGCCGGCATCAGTCGCCGCGAGCCGTTCCGGCTGTGGGGGGTGGACTTCGGGCCGACCATCCGCTCGACGCTCCGGGGCCTGGTGTTCATCCTGTTCTGGGCGCTGGTGCTGTCGGTGGTCGAGGTCTGGCTCACCTACGTCCTGTCTCTCTTCCCGCTCACCCGCCCGTGGTCGGACGCGCTGCTGGGCAGCGTCCTGCGGCTCCTCTCCGGCTTGGGCCGGAAGATCCTGGGCGGAGTTCCCGACCTCCTCACCGCGGTGGTCATCCTGCTCATCGGCAGGGCGGTGGCCCGCTTCGTCTCGAACGTCGTTCACCGCGTCGAGGAGGGCACCGCCACCCTCCCCGGGGTCTATCCCGAGACCGCGGGGGCAACCCGCCGGCTGCTGGTGGGAATGGTGTGGCTGATCACCATCGCCGCCGCGTACCCGTATCTGCCCGGCTCGGGCTCCGAGGCCTTCAAGGCGCTGAGCCTGGTGGTGGGGCTGGGGCTCTCGCTGGGTTCCACGGGCATCGTCGCCCAGGCAATGAGTGGGCTGGTGGTCATCTACTCCCGCGCCCTCTCCCGTGGAGACTGCGTGCGCATCGGCGACATCGAGGGGGTGGTGACCGAGGTTCACATCCTCTCTACCCGCATCCTCACCATCCAGGGCGAGGAGGTCACCATCCCCAACACCGTGGTGGTGAACGGGCCGGTGAAGAACTTCGGCCGGGCGAGCAAGGGCCAAGGAGCCCTGGTCTCTGCCCGGGTGAGCATCGGCTACGACGCTCCCTGGCGAAAGGTGCACGCGCTGCTCCTGGATGCGGCGAGGGACACCGCGGGACTCCGCGCCGATCCCGCGCCGTACGTGCTCCAGCGCGCGCTGGACGACTTCTACGTCCAGTACGAGCTCGTCGCCGCGGTGAAGAACCCGGTGGACCGGCCGCTCGTCGCCTCGGCGCTGCACGCCCGCATCCAGGACGGGTTCAACGCCGCGGGGCTGCAGATCATGTCCCCGCACTTCGTGCTCCAGCCCCGGCAGCCGGTGCTGGGAGAGGCCGCGCCGGCCCCCACGGCCGAGCCGTCGCGAGTGGAGCGCCCGGCCGCGGCCAGCGGGCCCGGCCGGTGATCGGCGGGTGCGCTCAGCGCGAGCCGATGCTCAGCACCCGCTTCTGGAGGTCTGGAGCCTGGAGGATCTCCTCGCTGATCGCCCCGTTCACCTGGATGAGGCGGGCGATTCCCCCCGTCCAGCCGGTCTGATGACTGGCGCCGATGCCCGCGCCGTTGTCCCCGTGGAAGTACTCGTAGAACAGGATGTGGTCCCGCCAGTGGGGATCGGTCTGGAACTTCTCCGTTCCCCCGTACACCGGCCGCCGTCCCGAGCGGTCCTTCGTGAAGGTCCGGATCAGCCGCTCTGCAAGCTCCCGTGCCACCTGGAAGAGCGTCATCTGCCTTCCGGAGCCGGTGGGGCACTCGATCTTGAACTCCTCGCCGTAATACGCCGCGAAGCGCAGCAAAGCGCTCCAGAGCAGGAGGTTCACCGGCATCCAGACCGGACCACGCCAGTTCGAGTTACCTCCGAACATCCCGGTGTCCGAGTCACCGGGCACGTAGCCCACCCGGAACTCGTGTCCCCCGTGGTCGAAGACGTAAGGATGCTCGAGGTGGACGCGCGACAGGGCGCGGATCCCATGCGGGCCGAGGAACTCCTTCTCGTCCAGCATGCGGGTCAGGATCCGCCGCAGCTTCTTCTGGTCGACGATGGAGATCATCCGCCGGCCATTGAGCCCGGGCTCGCCTGGCATGTGGACGTTGGCCGTGAGGTCCGGGTGGCGGAGGATGAAGGCCCGGGCGTTCCGGGCGAAGATGGGCAGCCGGTCGAGGATGTTCTCGTCGAAGACGGCCACCGCCCCCAGGGGAAGAAGGCCGACCATCGAGCGAACCTTGAGCCGTGTCGCCTGATCGTCCGGCAGCCGGAGCACGTCGTAGAAGAATCCGTCCTCCTCGTCCCACATGTCGTCGTGGTTCTCCCCCACCCGGTCCATGGCGCCGGAGATCCACATGGTGTGCTCGAAGAACTTGGTGACGAACTCCTCGTACGCGGGATTGTGGAGGGCCAGCTCTACCGCGATCCGCAGCATCTGCTGGCTGTAGAAGGCCATCCAGGCGGTCCCATCCGCCTGCTCCAGGTAGCCTCCGGTGGGAAGCGGAGAGCTCCGGTCGAAGACGCCGATGTTGTCCAGCCCGAGGAAGCCGCCCTCGAAGACGTTGTTCCCGCTTCGGTCCTTCCGGTTCACCCACCAGGTGAAGTTCACCAGCAGCTTGGAGAAGGCGTAGGTCAGGAAGTCGATGTCGCCCTTGCCCTTGCGTTCCTTGTCGATCAGGTAGACCTGCATCGTGGCAAAGGCGTGCACCGGCGGGTTCACGTCGCCGAAGTTCCACTCGTACGCCGGCATCTGCCCGTTGGGGTGCAGGTAGTCGCTGCGCAGCATCAGGTCCAGCTGCGACTTCGCGAAGTCCACGTCCACCATCGCCAGCGGCAGCATGTGGAAGGCCAGGTCCCAGGCCGCGTACCAGGGGTACTCCCACTTGTCGGGCATGGAGATGATGTCGTCGTTGATCATGTGGAACCACTCGGCGTTCCGCACCCGCTGGCGCATCCAGGGCGGCGTCTCCGGTCCCACTCGGTGCTCCTTGAGCCAGGTGGACAGGTCGTAGTGGAAGTACTGCTTGCTCCAGAGCATCCCGGCGAGCGCCTGGCGCATCACCCGCGCCCGGTCAGGGTCCGCCTTCACCGCCGGCGGGGTGATTCCGTCGTAGAAGGCGTCGGCCTCTTCCCGTCGCTGCTGGAGGATCCGCTCATGGTCGGCGAAGGGAGCCGGCGTCACCGCGGGCGAGCTCCGGGTGAGCCGGAGGCGCACGGTTTGGGTCTGGCCCGTTGCCACCGTGAGCACCAGGTGCGGTGCGGCCTTGGTTCCCCGCTGAGCCGGATTCACCGCCTCCCGGCGGTTGTGCACTACCCGCTCGCCGATACCGTCCTTCACGTAAAGCGAGGGATTGGGCTGGCCCCACAGACGCTGCGCATTACTCTCGTTCTCGGTGAAGAGCAGGTCGGGCTTGCCCTCGCAGTAGAGGAAGTGGTCGGGAAGCGCGTCACCGGTGAGCGAGACCGTGTGGTGCGCAGCGATGGCGGTTGCCTCCGGATGCTCGACCCGCTCCAGCATCGGCTTGCCGCCCCCGCCGCCCCAGGACCAGGTGTTCCGGAACCACAGCGTGGGGAGCACGTGGAGGCTCGCCGCCTCGGGGCCGCGATTGACGACGTCGATGCGGACCAGGACGTCCTCCGGCCCGGCCTTGGCGTACTCGACGAACACGTCGAAGTACCGGTCCTCGGCGAAGACACCGGTGTCCAGCAGCTCGTACTCCAGCTCGTGCTTCCCCCGGGACGCGTTGGTCCGGACCAGGTCCTCGTAGGGGAACCGGCGCTGCGGGTACTTGTACAGGTACTTCATGTACGAGTGGGTCGGCGTGCTGTCGAGATAGAAGTAGTACTCCTTCACGTCCTCGCCGTGGTTTCCCTCGCTGTTGGTCAGCCCGAACAGCCGCTCCTTGAGGATGGAGTCGCGCCCGTTCCAGAGCGCGAGCGCGAAGCAGAGCCGCTGCTGATCGTCGGAGATGCCGGCGATGCCGTCCTCACCCCAGCGGTAGGCGCGCGACCGCGCCTGATCGTGCGTGAAGTAGTTCCAGGCGTCGCCCGACGCGCTGTAATCC
>DASROG010000475.1:0-5875 GCA_035646995.1 Myxococcaceae bacterium | reverse complement strand
GTTCATCGGAGCCTCGCTCGCAGGAAGGGGGTGAGACGCTCTACGACCAGGGCTCGTGCCCGCGCGAGGTCGACCTCGCCTGGAGAGCGCACGCCCTCGGCCAGCTCGGCGACGATGCCCGAGGCGATGCGCCCGGCGTCGTACGCGACGCGGTACGGAGCCCGGCTGAAGGTGACCAGCGCGTAGCGCGAGACGAACTCGCCGGGGAGCTCGGCCAGGAGGCGCTTCTCGATGGCCTTCTCCAGCAGAAAGCGCGGGTCGGCGGTGCTGGCGCGCATCTCCACGAAGTTCTCCACCGCCATGTCGGCGATGGCGTCGGCGTTCGGCTTCCGCAGCGCCTCGAAGCGGGCGAAGACCTCTCCTCGCGGCGCGGCCTCCGCCTCCAGGCCGTCCAGCACCACGCAGTCCTCGAAGCCGCAGTTCATGCCCTGGCCGAAGAACGGGACGATCGCGTGGGCCGCGTCCCCGAGCAGCAGGGCCGTGTCCCCAGCGTGCCACGCCGAACACTTCACGGTGACCATCGATCCCGTGGGGTTGCCAGCGAATTGCGCCTCTAGGTCGGGGAGCATCGGCTCGACGTCCGCGAAGTGCTCGCGGAAGAAGGCCCGCACCGCCCCGGGCGCCTCGAGCGTGGCGAAGCTCGGCGAGCCCTCGAACGCGAGGAACAGGGTGCAGGTGAAGCTCCCGTCCTCGTTGGGCAGCGCGATCAGCATGAAGTCGCCGCGGGGCCAGATGTGCAGCGCGTTTCGCT
Organism: Myxococcaceae bacterium; assembly: GCA_035646995.1. Taxonomy (GTDB): domain Bacteria; phylum Myxococcota; class Myxococcia; order Myxococcales; family Myxococcaceae; genus RPRB01. Next base: position 5,124 of record DASROG010000475.1, on the reverse strand, counting down.
CGAGCCGCCAGCCCCCCTCTGGAGCGGCGGGAAGGGTGAGCTCCTTGTAGCCGTGGGCGAGCAGCGCCTCGTGGGACACGCCGCCTCGCGCCTCGACCACCGCTCGCCGGACCGCCGAGCCCGCGCCATCGGTGCCGTAGACCACCGCCCCCTCGACGCGCTCGGTGTGAGCACCGTCCACCTCGACGGTGAGCTCGCGCCGCTCGGGGTCCAGCGCCAGCACGCGGCGGCGGAAGGACAGGCGCACCCGCCCGGTCCGCTCGGCCGCGTCGAGCAGCATCCGGTTGAGAAGCCCCCGGGAGATGCTGTGGATGCACTGGCTGTCGTCCTTCCCGTACGCCTGGAAGGTGAGCCCGCCGTCCCGGGCGTGGATCATCCGCCCCGGCATCGGAATGGCGTGGGCGAGGGCGTCCTGCTCCAGCCCCACCTGGGCCAGCGCGTGCAGGCCGCGCACGCTGATCGCCAGGTTGATGCTCCGGCCGGCGGAGATCTGCTCCCGCCGCAGGTCCGGCCGGCGCTCGAAGACCTCCACCGCCCTGCCCCGCCGCGCGAGGAACAGCGCCAGGAGCGAGCCGACCAGGCCTGCCCCGGCGAGCACCGTCCGCTCACCGCCCCTGGACATGGCTCCGGAGTACCTCCGCGAAGCGCACCACGTCGCCGAAGCGGGTGTAGAAGGGCGCGGGCGCGGCGCGCACGATGTCCGGCGCCCGGAAGTCGCAGACCACGCCCGCCGCCGTGAGCCGCTGCACCAGCCCCCGGGGATCCCGATGGATGCGGAGGGACAGCTGCGCCCCGCGCTGGGCGGGCTCGGCCGGGGTGATGACCTCCACCCCGGGCATCCCGCGGACCAGCTGGTCCATGAGCCCGGTGAGCCGCTCGGACTTCCGGCGGAGCGCGGTCATCCCCACCGCGTCGAAGAGATCCATCGAGGCCCGCAGGGCGGCCAGGGAGAGGATGGGCGGATTGGAGAGCTGCCATCCCTCGGCTCCTGCCATGCCCTGGAACCGCGGCCCCATCTCGAAGCGCCTCGCCTCGTCGTGCCCCCACCACCCCTCGAACCGCGGGAGCCCCTGCGCCTCGCGGTGCCGGGCGTGAACGAACGCTCCCCCGAGCGCGCCGGGGCCGCCGTTGAGGTACTTGTACGAGCACCACGCCGCGAAGTCCGGCCCGTCGTCGTGGAGCTGGAAGACGAGATTCCCGGCGCCGTGGGCGAGGTCGAAGCCCACCGTGGCCCCGACAGCGTGGCCGGCGCGGGTGATCGCCGACACGTCGAACGCCTGCCCGGTGAGGTAGTTCACGTCGCCGATCAGCACCAGCGCCAGCCGCTCACCCTCCCGGGCGATGGCGTCGAGCAGGTCCTCGGGGCGGAGGAGGTCCTCGCCGGGCCGGGGCGAGAGCGGGACCAGGGCCTCCGCCGGGTCGAAGCCGTGGAAGCGCACCTGGCTCGCGAACGCGTAGCGGTCCGAGGGGAAGGCGCTGCCCTCGTAGACGATGCGGTGGCGACCGGCGGTGGGCCGGTAGAACGAGACCATCAACAGATGCAGGTTGACGGTCAGGGTGTTCATCACCACCACCTCGTCCGGCTGCGCGCCGACGAGCCGCGCGGTGGGGGCGGTGAGGAACCGGTGGTAGGGCAGCCAGGGCGAGTCGCCCTCCAGGTGGCCCTCGACGCCGCGGCCGGCCCAGTCCTCCAGCACCTCCTCGACGCGCGCTCGCGCGGTCCGCGGCTGGAGCCCGAGCGAGTTCCCGGTCAGGTACACCACCGGCGCGCCCTCAGGGCCTCGGGGAAAGAGGAACGAGTCGCGGAGGGGACCGAGTGCGTCGCGAGCGTCGAGGTCCTCGGCGAGCGCCCGTCCCTCCTCGAGGCTCACCATGACCGCCCCAGCCACCGCAGCGCGTTCTCCCCCAGCAGCCGCGCCTGCGCCTGCGCCAGCTCCGGAACCGACCGGATCAGCGCCCCCGGCTGGGCCTCGCCGAGCGGGAAGGGATAGTCGCTGCCGAGCATCACCCGGTCCTCGCCGAACAGCTTCACGATGAGCCGGACCATGTCCGGATCGTGTACCAGACTGTCCACCCAGAAGCGCCCCAGGTACGCGCGCGGTGGGACGGGGTTGTCCACCGCCACGAGGTCGGGCCGGCACTCGAACCCGTGCTCGATGCGGCCCAGCGTCCCGGCGAAGGCGCCGCCGCCGTGGGCGAAGGCGATGCGCAGCGTGGGCAGGCGTTCCAGCACGCCCCCGAAGATGACCGAGCAGATGGCGAGCGAGACCTCGGCGGGCATCCCCACCAGCCACGGAAGCCAGTACTTGCGCATCCGCGCCTCGCCCATCATGTCCCAGGGGTGCACGAAGACCGCGGCACCGAGCTCGGCCGCTGCGGCGAAGACCTCGAACAGGGCGGGGTCGCTCAGGTTCCAGTCGTTGACGTGGCTGCCGATCTGCACCCCCGAGAGTCCGAGGTCCTTCACGCAGCGCTCCAGCTCGCGCACCGCCAGCCCCGGAGCCTGCAGCGGAAGGGTGCCGAGGCCGAGGAAGCGCTGCTGCGCCCCCGCGACCACCGAGGCCAGGTGGTCGTTGAGGAATCGCGCGACCTCCGCCCCGTCCTCCGGCTTCGCCCAGTAGGAGAACATCACCGGCACGGTGGACAGCACCTGCACGTCCACGCCCGCGCGATCACAATCGGCGAGGCGCGCCGCCGGGGACCAGAGGTTCTCCTCCACCTCGCGGAAGGGCTGGCCGTCGTCCTTCAGCATCCGGGCGCGGCAGGGTCCAGTGTGCTCGAGGCGGACGAACCCCCCGTACCCGAACCGCTCCTTCCAGCGGGGCAGCTCGGGGGGCAACAGGTGAGTGTGGACGTCGACGACGGGCACAGGACCCACTCGGTTTCCGCCCCCTAGGCGCGGGTCGCGCGCGTCCCGCACTTCTTGCAGATGGTGTTCTTCTCGTCGCCGTAGAAGTGGTCGAACACCGGGGGCAGCTGCTTGACGATGTCGGTCAGGTGGATGGACTCGCGGTACAGCTCGCTCCCGCACTTCTCGCAGACCCAGAGGAACGAGTCCTTCTCGTGCGGAAGGCGCCGCCGCTCCAGCACCAGGCCGATGGTGTTCGGAGGCCGCTGCGGCGAGTGCGGCACGTTGGGCGGAAGGAGGAAGATCTCCCCCTCGCGGATGGGGACCACCTCGCGCTTGCCGTCCACCAGGACGTGGAGCGCGATGTCGCCCTCCAGCTGGTAGAAGAACTCCTCGCCCTCGTTGACGTGGAAGTCGCGCCGGGCGTTCGGGCCTCCGACGACCGTCACCATGAACTCGCGGTCGGCCCAGATCTGCTGGTTGCCCACCGGCGGCTTCAGGAGATGGCGGTGCTCGTCGATCCACTTCTTGAAGTTGAGCGCTTGCAGCATGGTCACTCCGGCATCGTGGCGATGCACTTCAGCTCGATGGCGATCGGCGTGGGAAGCCGCGTCACCTCCACCGTGGTCCGGCACGGCTGGGCATTCTTGAAGTACTCCGCCCAGAGCCGGTTGTAGACGGCGAAGTCGTTCTCCATGTCGGTGAGGAACACCGTCACGTCCACCAGCCGGTCCCAGGTGGTGCCGGCGTCCTCGAGGATCGCCCGCACGTTCTCGAAGACGCTCTTGCACTGGATGGCGATGTCGTGGTCGGTGACGTTTCCCTGCGCGTCCAGCGTCACCCCGGGGATGTCGTGGCTGCCGCGCACGCGCGGGCCGATTCCGGAGAGGAACAAGAGATTCCCCACCCGCCGGGCGTGGGGAAAGGCGCCCACCGGGGGCGCTGCGCGCTGCGAGGTCACTCGGTCCGCCATGGGCCTTCAACCTCCTTGCAGATGGATGCAGACGTTCTGGGGCTCGGTGAAGAAGCGGAGCACCTCCTGGCCTCCCTCGCGCCCCAAGCCGGAGTCCTTCATCCCCCCGAAGGGAGTGCGCAGGTCGCGGAGCATCCAGGTGTTCACCCAGACGATGCCACTCTGCAGCGCGGCCCCGAAGCGGTGGGCCCGGACCAGGTCGCGGGTCCACACCGAGGCGGCGAGACCGTAGCGGACCCCATTGGCTCCCCGCAGGACCTCCTCCTCGGAGTCGAAGGGGATGAGCGCCGCCACCGGGCCGAAGATCTCCTCCTGGTTCGTGCGGCACTCCGGCCCGAGCCCCTCGACCACGGTCGGCTCGACGAACCACCCGTTGCGGCAGCGGCCGCTCAGCTGGGCCTGCCGCCCGCCGGTGAGGAACCGCCCACCTTCGTCGCGGGCCAGCGCGAGGTAGCTCAGCACCTTGTCCAGGTGGGCCCGGCTCACCAGGGCGCCCTGCTCGGTCTCGGGGAGGAGGGGGTCTCCGAGCCTGAGGGCCCGGGTGCGCTCCACCAGCGCGTCGCGCACGCGCGGATAGACGCTCCGCTCGACGAAGATGCGGGGCCCGCAGAGGCAGATCTGCCCCTGGTTGGCGAAGCTCGAGCGCACGGTGGTGGCCACCGCGGCGTCGAGATCCGCGTCGGCGAAGATGACGACCGGGTTCTTCCCGCCCATCTCCAGCGAGAGCTTCTTGAAGCTGGGCGCGGCGGTGCGGGCGATCTCCGCGCCGGTGCGGGTGCTTCCGGTGAAGGAGATGGCCTTCACCTCGGGATGCCGGGAGAGCGCGTCGCCGACCTTGGGTCCGAGCCCGTGGACGATGTTCAGGACGCCTGGAGGCAGCCCCGCCTCGAGCGCGATGCGTCCGAGCCAGTGGGCCGTGACCGGGGTCACCTCCGACGGCTTGGCGACCACGGTGTTGCCCACCGCCAGCGCGGGCGCCACCTTCCAGGTGAGGAGATAGAGCGGGAGGTTCCAGGGCGAGATCGTGCCCACCACCCCGAGCGGATGGCGCAGTGTGTAGTTCAGCGCGTGCCCGTCCATGGGATGGCACTCGCTGGAGAACTGGGTGGCGGCATCGGCGAAGAACTCGAAGTTCAGGATGGCCCGAGGGATGTCCACCTCGGTCGCCACCGAGAGCGGTTTCCCGCTGTCCACCGACTCGGCCCGGGCCAGCTCGGGAAGGGCCTGGCGCATCCCGTCCGCCACCTTGCGAAGCAGGCGGCTCCGGACGGGGGCAGGGGTCGCGCTCCAGGCGGGGAAGGCG
>DASROG010000474.1:0-4278 GCA_035646995.1 Myxococcaceae bacterium | reverse complement strand
GCTCTGCAGCGCCAGCTCGCCGGCCCGGCGGAGATCGCCCTCGGTCGCGCTCGGGTCCTCGGCCAGCGCGGTCAGCTCCCGGATGCGCTGCCCCGGAGTCGAGGCCCTCTCCGCCAGCTGCAGCCGGGAGCTGACCGCGCTGGCCGAGGACCCGAGCGCGACCGAGGGCGATCTCCGCCGGGCCGGCGAGCTGGCGCTGCAGAGCCCCGATCTGGAGGGAGCGCTGGCGGTCACGCAGGCCTTCGCCCGCCGGTTCCCGAAGTCCATCGAGGCGGCGCTCCAGGAGGCGCGCGCCTGCGTAGGCCTGCGGCTGGGAAAGAAGGCGGACGTAGCCATCGATCGGGCGATCGCCCTCGGCCCCGACGACCCGCGGCCGGATCTGCTCCGGGCGGACCTGCGCCGGCTCCAGGGGGATGCCGGCGGGATGCTCGACGCGCTGACCTCCGCGAGCAAGAAGGCGCCCAATGACCGGGAGATCGCGGTTCGCCGCGGTGAGCTGCTGAGCCAGGCCGGGCGGCTGGACGAGGCCTCGGGCGTGCTCAACGCCGTGCTCAGGCACCGCTTCCACCCGGGCGCCGCGGCCGAGCTGGGCTTCGTGAAGCTGCGGCAGAACCAGTCATCCGAGGCGATGCGGCTGCTGCGCGCCTCTCTCAGCCGATCGCCGAACCTGGCCAAGGCGCACTATTACCTCGGCGCGGCGTTGACCCAGCAAGGTGACGCCGCCGGAGCCGAGTCCGAGTACCGGACGGCGGACCGGCTGGCCCCCGGCGATCCCCGCCCGCTCGGGGCGCTGTGCGCGCTGTTCGCCCAGAACAAGCGCGGGCCCGAGGCGGAGGCGCTGAAGAAGGAGCTCGCCGACCGGTTTCCCGAGCAGGCTCCGCGCTACATCGCGGAGTGCCGGCCGTGACCGCTCCCTCGCGCCGGCTGATCATCAACGCCGACGACCTCGGCTACGACCCGGCGGTGAGCGAGGGCATCGTGCTCGCGATGCGCAGCGGGGTGGTGACCTCGTCGACCCTGATGGTGAACCTGCCCCACTCCGAGCACGGGGCTGCGCTCGCCCGGGGTCTCTCCGTGGGCCTGCACCTGAACCTGTCGCGGGGCACACCGGTCTCGGGGGGGTTTCCGCCTTCGCTGCTGCGCGCCGGGGCGTTCGACGAGGCCCTGGTGGGCTCGCTGTCGCCGGACGCGGTGGCGGAGGAGGCCGAGGCACAGCTGGCCCGCGCCGAGGAGCTGCTGGGCGGTCCTCCGACGCACGTCGACGTGCACCGGCATCTTCACCGCTTCCCGGCGGTGCTCGAGGGGGTCAGCCGCGTCGCCGGGAGCCGCGGGCTTCCGGTGCGGGCGCTCGACGAGACGATGCGGGCCCAGCTCCGGCGTGCCGGCGTCCGGACCACCGACCACTTCGTCGGCGAGGCGAGCGGTGAGGCTTACTGGACCGAGCTGCGCTTCGCCGAAACGGTGGCCGCGCTCGCCGAGGGCATCACCGAGCTGATGTGTCACCCCGGCTATCCTCCCCGGCAGACTCACACCAGCTACGCGCTCCAGCGCGCGGTGGAGCTCGCAACCCTGACCTCGGCGGCCGCCCGCCAGGCCATCGCCGAGGCGGGAATCTCGCTCGGGAGCTTCGCCGACCTGGGCTGATCGCCGCCCGCTCGGCACGGGGCCGGCCTCGGTGCTATGGGCTTCGGTCATGGCAGCGCCGAGCAAGAATCTGGAAACCTTCCCCAACCCGTCGCCGGACCGCGACTACGAGATCGCGTTCGACGTGCCGGAGTTCACCTGCCTGTGTCCGCTCACCGGCCAGCCCGACTTCGCGCACTTCAAGATCCGCTACGTGCCGGACCAGAAGTGCGTCGAGCTAAAGAGCCTGAAGCTCTACTTCTGGAGCTACCGGAACGAGGGCGCGTTCCACGAGGCGGTGACCAACCGCATCCGGGACGACCTGGTGGCGGCACTCGCTCCCCGCGCGCTCACGGTGGTGGGTGACTGGTTCATTCGCGGGGGAATCAAGACGGTGGTGACCGTCTCCTACGAGAAGCCGGGTCGGGGATAGAGCGGCGGGCTCGCCCCCGCACCGCTCAGCGCTCTTCCATCTTCCGTTCGGTCTCGTGCACACGACGCTCGGCGTCCTGCTCGATGCGCCGGCCGGTCTCGCGAGTACGGTCGAGCACCGCCTTCGGCTGGGAGCGACCTTCGGGGTCCGCACGCTCGGCGCCCGCGACGTGGTTCAGCGCCCAGTAGGCGACGAACGCCACCACCGCGAGACCGAGGACGAGCGAGAGAAGCCTTCCGAGCACCGCCCGGAGGCTACCACCGCCCTAGATGTGGAAGGAGAAGAGCAGCCGCGCCTGGAAGCGCTCGTAATCGGTCAGGACGTACGTGCCCCCACCTTCGGACTGCTTGAACGCTGGGAGCTGGGGAAGGACGGTGAGGGTCATCCACCAGCCGTCCCCGGAGTACGAGACCACCGGACCGAGGAAGAACGCCGAGTGCTCCCAGGTGCCGTCGGCGATGATGTTGGCGTTCCTGGCCTCGACGCCGATCATGAACCGGGGGGTGAAGAACCAGCCTGCGGCGAGGAAGCCGTCGAGCTTCAGCTCCTTCTCCGTCTCGCCGATGCCGTACTCCCACTCGTGCTCGGCGACGAAGTTGGCGGCGAGCAGCAGAGGGCCGAACCGCTTGTCGATGATCAGCTTCCCCTCGAGCTCCAGCTCGTCGACGCCCCCGGTCACCTCGGCGTAGAGCGCGAAGCCGATCCCGTCCACGGAGGAGTCGAGCAGGCGCCACTTCCACTCGTTGCTGACCGACACCTCGGTGCTCTTCGCCAGCTGGCCGCCGACGTCCTGACCGACGGCGGTGAGGTTCACGTAGAACGAGGTCTGCAGTCCCGGGAGCAGCCCGATCTCGAACTCCAGCCGCTCGTCGAACCGGGTGTACCGGGTGTCCCGGCCGTTCCGGTAAGTCGACCAGACCTCGATCTCCTTCTCGCCGGGCGCGAGCACCGCGGACTCGTAGGTGTACGAGAAGTGCCGGTCGTTGGCCCGGGCGCTGAGCGGAACCATGAACACTCCGAGCACGGCAGCGAGCAGCGGAACCGATGGCCAGTAGCGAGACATGCAGGAAGCCCCTCCAGGATTCCGCCGTCTTATTTGAGAACGATTCTCAAAGTCAAACTCGAAAGTCCTTCCCCCGCTCCAGACGGCCCAAACGGGCGGTTTCCGCCGCGTCGGGGCGGCGGGGTGCTCTGGGCCCGGCACATCCTCGCCACCTGGTGAGGGACGGGGCGAGACCGCACGCGATCAGAGCGCCCAGGCCATCGCCCTCGACCAGGAGGGCGTGCATGCGCCGGGCGACCACGCCGGGACGGCGGTGGCGCTGGCGATCGTCGGCGGGTACCCGCAGACCGCGCGCACCGTCTCCCCTCGGCGAGGCGATGAACGAGGACCTCACCGTCCGGATGGGGAGCTCCACCACGGAAAGGACGCGCCCCCGCTCCTCGACCTCATCGTCGCCGGAACCGTGAGGCCCGCGACCCCTGGGCTGGTGCGAGCCGATCACCATCGAGGGCCTACAAGGCCTTCGATCTGCGCCGACCTGGGTGGTTGAAGGTGGAGCGCCCGCCCGAGGTGCCCTGAAGCAGGGGCGGGGTAGGCTCCGCGGCGGTGGAAGCGACCACGGCCCGTGACACCTCGTTCCGGACGGTCCTGCTGGTGCTCGCCGGCGCAGCGGTGGGCTCGGGCCTGGTCTGGTGGCTTTCGCACCGGCAACCCGAGCCGGGCGTCCCCCCGGCACCGCTGGTGGTGGACCGGATCCGTGAGGTCGCGCGTCTCGAGACCCTCGATCTCCAGGTCTACAAGAAGATCTCCTACGAACCCGAGCCCACGCCCAGCGGTGCGCTCTGGAAGGACGTCCTGGCCTGGGCCAGAACCTCGCTGTTCCCCTCCCACGGACGGGCGATCGTCTTCGGGACGGTGCACCTCGGGCTGGATCTCTCGAAGCTGGACGCGCGGCGGCTGCGCATCCAGGGGAGCCGGATCGAGGTCGCGCTTCCGCCACTGCAGGCGAAGGTCGAGCTGCGCCCGGGCGAGACGGAGATCATCGCCAGCAACCTCGACTCGGCCCAGACCGCGCAGCTGCTCGAGCTGGCGAAGGGAGCGTTCGAGCGCGAGGTGATGGCGGACCCGGGGCTCCAGGCGAAGGCACGGGGCAGCGCCGAGCGGGCCCTCACCGGATTGCTGATGTCGCTCGGGTTCCGCGAGGTGGTGTTCGTGGACG
>DASROG010000473.1:0-2162 GCA_035646995.1 Myxococcaceae bacterium | reverse complement strand
GGTGATGGGCGCCCGGATGACCCCGGTGGCGGTGGTGACCGACCAGCTCCCGCGCGCCGCCCGTGACCTCGCACGCAAGCGCGGCAAGGACGTGGAGGTGACGGTGACCGGCGCGGAGATCGAGATCGACCGCGCCATCCTCGACGCCATCGCCGAGCCGCTACTGCACGTGCTCCGCAACGCGGTGGACCACGGCATCGAGGCGCCCGAGGCGCGGGTCGGCGCCGGCAAGCCTCCCCGCGGGCGGCTGCGCATCTCCGTCCGGCGTACCCGCGAGCGGGTGGTCATCGAGCTGGAGGACGACGGTCGGGGCATGGACCCGGAGAAGCTCCGTGCGGCCGCCGTGGCCCGGGGCAAGCTCTCCTCCGAGGCAGCGGCCCGCCTCTCCACCCGCGAGGTGCTTCTGCTGGCCTGTCTCCCCGGCGTCTCGACCGCGACCGACGTGGACGACGTGAGCGGCCGCGGGGTCGGAATGGACGCGGTGAAGCGCTCGGTGGAGTCGCTGGGAGGAGCGCTGGAGCTCGAGTCCCAGGCCGGGCGCGGCACCCGGGTCACGTTGCGTCTTCCGCTGACGGTGGCGGTGGTCCAGCTCCTCCTGGTCCGGGCCGGCGGCGAGGTGCTGGGGCTCCCGATCACCAAGGTGCTCGGCGCGGTGGAGCTCCCCGAGAGCGCGCTGCAGCGCTCGCCCTCGGCGGACCTCCTCTCCTACGGACAGCAGCTGGTGCCGGCCCACGACCTGGCGCGACTCCTCGAGCTTCCGACAGAACCACCGCCGCGCGCGCGCCCCTGGGTGGTGATGGAGTCCGAGGAAGGCACGGTGGCCCTCGGCGTCGAGGCGCTGCTCGGACAGGAGGAGGCGGTGCTCAAGGCGCTCTCGCGTCCGCTGGACCGGGTCGCGGGTCTTGCGGGGGTGACCATCCTCGGCAACGGGCGCCCGGTGTTCATCCTCGACGTCCCGAGGCTGCTGGCCTGAGGGCGATCGGCTCTCCCGAATGCTCGCCTTCGTGGTCCGCCTCCTGCTCCTCGGAACCCCGGTGCTCTCCGAGGGCGACCTGCGCGTCGTCGAGCGGCTGGCGTGGCGGGCCGGCGTGCCCAGGGGCGCGATCGAGTCTCTCTCCACCGACGTCACCGGGGACGGCGCCCCGGACGTGGTCCTCCTCACCCGGACCCCCGACCGGCTGGTGCTCTTCGTCGCCGAGGGGCCGGTCTCGCCGGTGGGCCGGTGGTGGCGGGTGGACCTGCACCGCGGCACCGGGGCCGGCGAGCTGTGCGTTCCGGCCACCTCTGCGCGCGTTCTGGTGGAGGACCACGGGGTGGTGTCGCACGCCCTGGAGTGCGATCGCGAGCAGACCGGGGCCTGTCCCACCCCGCGCGGTCGGGCCCTCCGCGTCGAGGCCTCCCCCGCGGCCTCGGCCCGCGCGCGGACCAGCACGGGGCCTCCCCCGCGCCAGGGGGAGGCTCGAGGAGCAACGCCGGAGCGCGGCGCGTCCGGGCTCAGCGCGCAGGTCCGCTGCCCCGCGGTGCACGTCTTCTTCGACGGGAGCGATTTGCGCTTCTGGTCCGGCGCCGCCCGGGCGGACGCTCCTCAGGCCAGCATTCCCGCCGGGCCGTTTGCACCATAGGGTCGAGGCCATGCCCGCCGAGCTCACCGAGGCCCAGGCAGACGCGCTCCGAGAGCTGACGAACGTCGCGGCCGGACACGCCGCGCGTGCGCTGTCCACGCTGCTCGGGGGGGAGAAGTTCGGGCTCTGGCCGCCGCTGGTCCGCCACCTGGACCATCCCCAGCTCACCGCGCTCCTGGGAGGCAAGGGTGCGCCGCTCACCGCGGTCAGCGCCGAGCTCCGGGGCGGCGTGGGAGGCGCGATGGCCCTGGTGTTCACCGAACCGCACGTGCAGACGCTCACCTCCCGGCTGCTGGGAGCCGCCGGCCAGCGCTTCCAGACGCCCGAGGTGGCGCTGCGGGACGCGGCCAATCTGGTCTACGCCGCGGCCCTCGACGCGACGGCGCGACTGTCGGGCGTCCGCGCGCTGCACTCGGTGCCGGTGGTCGGCGACGGGCCGGCGGAGATGATTGCCCGGATGTGCATCCCCGCCGAGCGGGGCTGGGTGCTGGAGGCCGAGCTGTACGCCTCGCCGCTCTCGGGCCGGTTCCTGCTGCTCCC
>DASROG010000472.1:0-16318 GCA_035646995.1 Myxococcaceae bacterium | reverse complement strand
GGGGGTGGGCGCGTCGTACACCGAAGCCCTGCTAGGCTCGAAGGCTCCTTCCATGTCGCTCCTCCTCGCGTCTGTCCTCGCTGGGGCGCTCACCGCGTCGCCCGCCTCCGTCGATCCCCGCCTCTCCATCCTCGATGCGATGAAGGAGGAGCTGGAGCGCAACCGCACCCGGCTCAAGCTCGGCGAGAACCCGCCCCCGTACTTCATCAGCTACTCGGTGAAGGACCTCACCCAGTCCTACGTGGCCGCGCGGTACGGCGCGCTGTTCGACGACTCGACCGGCCGCGACCGGCGGGTGTTCGCCGACGTGCGGGTGGGCAGCCACGAGCTCGACAACTCGGTGAACGAGGAGTTCGACTTCAACTTCTCGCTCAAGGGGACGAGCTACACCACCCGGAAGGAGGCGCCGCTCGACGACGACCTCACCGCGCTGCGGACCGCGCTCTGGCTCATTACCGACGAGAAGTACAAGGGCGGGCTCTTCAACCTCCTCAAGAAGAAGGGGGAGGCGGTCTACGTGGTGGACGATCCGAAGAAGCCGCCCTCGTTCAGCCGCGAGCAGCCCAGCGGCTTCATCGGGCCTCCGGTCAGCTACACCTTCGATCGGGCACGGTGGACGGCGCTGGTTCGGAAGGTATCGGCCCGGTTCAACGAGGCAGGGAAGATCTTCGACACCGACGTCCGGGTCACCGCGGACAAGGAGGTCCGCTACTTCGTCAACTCCGAGGGTTCCCGCATCCTCACCGAGCAGACCTTCTACGGCGTGCACATCTACGCGGTGACCCGGGCCGACGACGGGCAGCTCCTGGACGACTCCCGCGACTACTACGGGTTCCGGGAGGCGGAGCTGCCCAGCGACGAGCGGGTGGTGAAGGATGCCGAGTCGCTCATCCAGGAGCTGCTCGCGCTGCGCGCCGCTCCGGCCATCGACCCGTACACCGGTCCGGCGATCCTCGAGGCCGAGGCCGCAGGCGTGCTGTTCCACGAGGCGGTGGGCCATCGACTCGAGGGCGACCGGATGGACAACGACGCCGAGGGGAAGACCTACAAGGGGCAGATCGGGCGCGCGGTGTTGCCGCCGTTCATCACCATCGTGGACGACCCGACGGCGTCCACGCTCGGCGGCAAGTCGCTCAACGGGTACTACCGGTACGACGACGAGGGCATCCCCGCGCAGCGCGTGCCGCTGGTGGAGGCCGGGGTGCTGAAGAACTTCCTGGTCTCGCGGCACCCGGTGGACGGCTTCCTCCACAGCAACGGGCACGGGCGCGCGCAGCTGAACCGGCGGCCGGTGGCGCGGATGGCGAACCTCATCGCCACTTCCACGAAGCAGGTGAGCGACGCCGAGCTGAAGCAGATGCTGATCGCCGAGGCCAAGCGGCAGGGAAAGCCCTACGGGCTCATCATCCGCGACATCCAGGGCGGGAACACCAATACCTCCAGCTTCGGGTACCAGGCGTTCAAGGGAATCCCCCGGCTCGTGTACCGGGTGGACGCGCGCGACGGGAAGGAGACCCTGGTCCGCGGAGTGGAGGTGGTGGGCACGCCGCTGTCGGCGGTGAGCAAGATCGTCGCCACCGGCAAGACGCAGGGCGTGTTCAACGGCTTCTGCGGCGCCGAGAGCGGCAACGTGCCCGTGTCCACCGTCGCCCCGGCCACCCTGCTGAGGGAGATCGAGCTGCAGCGCGTGGTGGAGGGACGGGACCGCCCCCCCCTGCTCCCCAGCCCGGCCAGCGAGCCTTCCCAGCGGGCCGAGGTGCGCTGAGCCGGGCCGTGCGTCTTCGAGCCGTCGCGTGCGCGCTGTGCACGGTGCTGCTCGCCGCTGACCGACCTCCGGAGCCCGAGCGCGTGGTGGCCGCCCGCGCGCGGCCCGGTCCTCGCCTCACCCGCGTCCTCGCGGCCGCCGGCGTGCCCCGCCCGGGTGCGCTCCTCCTGCGCGTCTTCAAGGAGGAGCGGCTGCTCGAGGTGTGGGCTGCCGCGGCGGCGGAAGAGCCGTTCGTGCATCTCGGTGACCACCCGGTCTGTGCCTCCTCCGGGGGACCGGGACCGAAGGCGCGCGTGGGAGACGGGCAGGTCCCGGAGGGGCTGTACCGGGTGACCGGCGTGAATCCGTGGAGCCGGTACCACCTCTCGCTGCGGCTGGATTACCCGAACGCGGCGGACCGGGCCCGGAACCCGGCGGTGCCGCTGCGCGCGCTGGGTGGCGAGATCTTCATCCACGGAAGCTGCGTGACCATCGGGTGCATTCCCATCGGCGACGAGGCGATCGAGGAGGTCTACCTGGCAGCGCTCGACGTCCGTGCCCGAGGCGGCGAGGTCTCGGTGCTCGTGCTTCCGGCCCGCCCGGGTGCTCCCGGCTGGGCGGCGCTCACCCCAAACGCGGCGCCCGGACACAGGCGATTGTGGAGCTCGCTGGCGTCGATCTCGGAGCGGCTCGACGCGAGCCACCGGATGCCGAAGGTCAGGGCTGGGTCCGAGGGGACCTATCTCGTGGAGTGAAGGCGGCCGAAGGTGTCTGGCACCTTCAGCCTCGTTCGGTGCCGTGCGCTGCGTAGCCGACCGTCCGGCGGTGCCGGCGCGATGCGTCGTCAGGTCCAGATTGATTGACAGGACAGGGTGGCCCTAGCGTCCGCCCCTTCGATTTCCGGAGGGGAGCACATGAGGAAGAAGATCGTCGCGCTGGGGCTGCTGGCTCTCGTGGGATGTGGAGCCGGAACCGACGTGGAGAGCACGTCGAGCGAGCTGCGCAGCAACTCGCCGCCGGTGGTGCGGTGCGGAGTGAAGGACCCGAGTTCGTCGGCGCAGGCGGCCATCGAGCAGGACATCGCGGCCACCCAGGCAAAGGGCGGGGTGGGTGCGCCGAAGCTCGGGACGATCACCATCCCGGTCTACGTCCACGTCATCACCACGAGCAGCGGCGCCGGAGACGTGAGCTCGCGCGTGCCGCGGCAGATCGCGGTGCTGAACAATGCCTACAGCGCTACCGGCGTGAAGTTCGACCTGGTGGACACCAACGTCGTGGTGAACGACGCCTGGTACAACGTCGGCTTCAACTCGAAGGAAGAGAAGGCGATGAAGAGCGCGCTCCGCCAGGGTGGTGCGGACACCCTCAACATCTACACCGCCTCGCTCGGTGGTGGGCTCCTGGGCTGGGCCACATTCCCCAAGTCGTTCAACTCGCAGCCCGCGGACGATGGGGTCATCGTGCTCGACGAGAGCCTGCCTGGCGGCATTGAGGAATTCGCGAACTCCACCGAGCCGGATGGCCTCCTGAGCTACAACCTCGGTGACACCGCCACGCACGAGGTCGGCCACTGGCTCGGCCTGTACCACACGTTCCAGAACGGCTGCTCGGCGAGCGGGGACCAGGTGGACGACACGCCGGCCGAGGCCGGCCCGGCGTTCTTCTGCATCCCGCGCGACAGCTGCTCCACCCGGCCGGGCCTCGACCCGATTCACAACTTCATGGACTACGGGGACGACGTCTGCCTCTTCGAGTTCAGCGGCGGGCAGCAGAGCCGGATGCGCGATCAGTTTGCGACCTACCGGGACTGAGCTGAGCAGGTCGGTCCGCTCGCCGGGAGGGAGAGCTGGCGAGCGGCGGCGTCCGGGCAACTCGCGCGCGCCGGCAAGCGGTGACAGCTTCCGGTCATGGCGAGACGGGAACGAGCCTCGGTGCAGCGAGGTCTTCCGGTGCTGGATCCGCGCGGGCGGCGCATCGGGTCGGTCCGGAAGGTCGGGGAGGAGCACCTCGAGGTCACGAGGGTCCTCCGGCCACCGCTGCTGGTGCCACTGTCCTCGGTGCAAGCGCTCGATGCGAAGGGCGTGCACGTGAACGCGAGCGCTCCGGAGCTGTCCGAGGGCACGGTCGAGGCCGAGGGCGCCACCACGCAGGTCGCGCCGGTGGCCAGCGTCGAGCAGGCGCGCTCGAGCGACCTTCAGCGGTGGAGTGACGAGCTGCCGACGACGCCGCAGGACCACCCGGCGAACGGCGACTGACGCGCGGTCAATCCCACCGTGGGCCGGGCAGGAACCCTCGCCAGCCCAGGTACCGCGCGAAGTCGGTGGCAAAGGAATCGACGCTGACGCCCACCGCATCCTGGAACGCGTCCGGGAATCCGTCCTTCACCCGCATCCGCTCCAGCACCCGCAGCACCGTCGCGTCCCCGTAGCGTCGGACCAGGAAGTCGAAGGCGTGATAGGCCGCGCCGTAGGCCAAGGCCGGGTCGGTCCGCGCGAGCTTCGGAGCGTCCCGGAGCAGGTCCACCCCGGGATGCTTCTCGAGCCACTGTGACAGGGACTCCGGCGGTGGCCACTGCGCGCCCTCCCCGGCGGTCAGCGTGGCCATCCCCTCCCTGAACCAGAAGGGGATCCGGTCATGTGGATCCGCGGGCAGGCGTCCGGCGAGCTGGAACATCAGGCTGTGCGTCAGCTCGTGCTTCAGGAGCCCGGTGACCTGCGTGCGGCGAATGTGGCCGGCCAGAGCTGGATCGGGCGCAGCGCCCGGAGGCAGAGGCCACCAGCGCGGGTCCCAGAGGGTCACCTGGTTCCGCCGCGCCCAGGCCGAGATCCCCGGCAACGGCCGGCCCACCAGCTCCTCCAGCTCCCAGTGCGAGTTCACCACCGTGATCCGCACCGCCTCGCGCAGCCCACCCCAGCGCGAGAGCCCCTTCGCCGCCTCGGGCACCGCCGCCTTCAGCAGCTCGGAGGTCTCCTCGTTCCACTCCACGAACTCCACGCGGATGGTTCCGCCATCCGTCGCGATCACCGCCGGGTCGCCGCCCCGGACGGTCACGCAGCTCACCGCTCCCCCGAGCAGCACCGCCGCGAGCAGCGCCCGGATCACCCGCCGGCTCCGGCGATCAGCCCCGCGACGTCCGCCACCGTCTCCGGCGCCGCTGCACCCTCCAGCGGAGGGAACGACAGCAGCGCCACCGGCCCCAGGGTGTGGTTCCGCGTCCGGAGGTCCTCCACGTTGCCGTGATCGCTGCACACCAGCACCCGCGCATCCGCCGGCCGACGCCGCAGCACCGCCCGGGCGAAGGCGTCGAACGTCTCCAGCGCCGACTCGGCAAGCGCCATGTCCTTCGCATGCCCCGCCTCGTCGGCGAGGAAGTGCTCGAAGAGCGTGAAGTCGACGCCCTCCGCGGCCCGCCAGAAGATCTCCGCCCCCTCGTCCGGGGTCCTCAGGGGTAGCTCGAATCCCCGCGCCCGCCCCCGCGCTCCCGTCACGTCGTGGGTGAGCGCCTCGCCCGCGCGGACCTGGTCCAGCGTCCGCAGCGGCACCTCTCCCGCGGCGAAGGCGAGCGTGGTCGAGGAAGGCTTGAGGCGCCGCCTCGCCCGCGCGGGAATCTCCACCTCCGGGTGGCGAGCCGGCGCATGCGGCAGCCCGAGCGCGGTCAGGTACGCCCCCGGATACCCGTTCACGAACGTCGCCCGGCGGCCCGCGGCCACCAGCCGCTTCACCACCGAGGCGCGAAGGAGGATCTGCCGGAGCGCAGCGTCGGGGTACCCGAGCACGTGCTTGCCCAACAGACGGGGCGCGGGCTCACCGGTGAGGATCGCGGTCTGGTTGGTCGCCGACTGCGGCCGGCCCGGAACCCCGAACGTCGTCTCCAGCAGGGTCAGCGCGCCGCCCGGGAGCGCGGTGCCGCGCCCGTCGTCGAACTGGGAGAGGAGCCACTCGCCCCGCGCGAGCGGATTGAAGTCCGGATTCCGGACCCCGACGCCGACGCCGTCGATGAAGAGGAGGGCGACGCGCATCCGAGTACCCGTTAGGCGCCCCTAGGGCGGAGACCGGGTGGGGTGCCCGGATGATTGCGCCGCGATCGCGGACGAGCGACGCAGAGATTGGCCACGAGGGCCGGGCGATCCCACCCGGTTTCCGGCCTGCTACGCCGCCTTGGTGACCTTCCCCGCCTTGATGCAGCGGGTGCAGGCCAGGACGCGCTGGGTCCGTCCATCCACGGTCGCCCGGAGCTTCTGCAGATTGGGCAGGGACCGCGTCTTGGACTTGTTGTTCGCGTGGCTCACCTTGTTCCCGACCAGCGGGCGCTTGCCACAGATGTCGCACTTCCAGGCCATTGCCAGGGACTCCTCGAGACGAAGCGGGGCTCTGTAGCCGAAACCCGGCCCGGGCGCCAGCCGGACTGCCCAAGCCCCGGCCGCGCCTACCGTTTCAGCGGATCTCGCTTCCGGACGTGCTCGTGCACCAGCGCAGCGGCCCGGGCGCCGGCGAGGAGCTCCCCCTCGAGCCCCACGCCCAGCACCGCTTCCCGCCCGGCGAACAGCACGTGCCTGGCCGGAGTGCGGACGCCCAGGCCCTCGAGCCCCGTCGCCGACCCGTGCACCGGCTCGTAGATGACCTGCGGCCCCGCGCCGGCCAGCGCTCCCGGCCCGTCCACCAGCGGAACGGAGCGGGCCACCCGCTCCGCCAGCGAGAACGGCATCAGGGCCTCCAGCGCGCGCTCCACCCCGGCCGCCGGCAGGCGCAGCCCGGACTCCCCGGCGTCCCGCACACCGGAGCCGACCAGCGTCGATGCGGTCACCGTGCGAAACCCCTCCTCGTCGCCGCGGGTTCCTGCCCGCCGGGTCGGCTGGACCTGGATCCACACCGGGCCGGTCTGCCCTCCATCCATCAGGACCAGGTCCGCCATCCCCCGGGGCAGCACCTTCTCCGGAAGCACCCAGTGCACCGGCAGCACCAGCCGCTTCGGCACCAGCTGGCCCAGGTGGGCGGCCAGCTTCTTCCCCGGGCCCTCCTCGGGGAGCAGCCCCGCCAGCAGCCCCGGGTCCATCGCCGCCACCAGCCACTGCGCCCGGTACACCGCCTCGGCCCCGCGTACCCGGAGCGTGACCTGGGATCCGTCGAAGTCCACGCCGTCCACCGCCCGGCCGGCGAGCCCCTCCTGGGACAGCAGCGTCCCCCCGAGCTCGGTGAAGCGCTTCCCCAGCGTCTCCCGCATTCCCTCGCGCCCGCCCGGGAGCCGGAGCGGGGTCTTCAATAGCTGCGCCAGCACGCGGGTCACCGCCAGCGGTCCGGCCGGCTCCTGCTGCACGAGGAACGGCACCACCCCGGTGAGCAGCGCCTCGAGCGGCTCGTCCGCCGAGAGCGGTGACGGCCGGGTCAGCCCCTCCGTCCGAGCCGCCCGGCGGCGGAGCCGGAACCGCTCCAGCCAGCTCCCCGGGGCGAAGTCGGCGAGGAAGCGGAAGAAGGGGTCCGACCCCTCGGGCATCGCGGTGAGGGAACCGAGCGTGTCCGCCACGCGGCTCCCCCCGTTCCCGAACTCCCGCTGCAGCTCGGCCAGCCGGCGCGGCGCCTCGCCCGGCAGGTCCAGCCGGTGCCGGGGAAGGATCACCTGCCATGGCCCCGCCGGCTTGAGGCTCCGCTGGAAGCCGGTGGTGAGCCCGAGCTCGGTGAAGCAGCTCTCCACCATCGGCCAGGTCCGGAAGGGCGGCACCACGTACGGCGGCGAGGAGAAGAGGAACCCGCCGCGCTCGTAGCCCGGCGCGAGATTGGCGTGCTCGGCCCACAGCACCCGGAGCCCGCGCTTGGCGAGCAGCGCCGCGGCCAGGGCTCCCCCCAGCTCGGCTCCCACCACCAGCGCATCGTAGACGTGGCGCGAGGGACCCGGCGCGATCCGCGGTCGTGGGGGAAGCGTCGGCACGGCTCAGTGCTCCGACGGCGGTCGGAGCACTAGAGACGCCCCGGATTCACGAGTGCCAGACCCACCGGCTCGGGCCCGCTGCCCTCGACGTGGACCCGCCGGCCCTCCACTCGCAGCCGCCCCGAGGCGAGCAGGCCGAGCGCCAGCGGAAACAGCCGGTGCTCCTGCTCCTGGATCCGCCGCTGGAGCGACTCCTCGGTATCGCCGTCGAGCACCGGGACCGCCGCCTGGGCCACGATGGGCCCGGTGTCGGTGCCCTCGTCCACGAGGTGCACGGTGCACCCGGTCACCTTCACCCCGTGCTCCAGCGCCTGCCGGTGGGAATGAAGACCGGGGAAGCTCGGGAGCAGGGCAGGGTGGACGTTCAGCACTCCCGCGGGAAATGCCCGGAGGAAGGTCGGCCCCACCAGGCGCATGAAGCCGGCGAGGCAGGCGATGCGGCAGCCGAACGGCGCGATGGCCTCCACCAGCGCGCGGTCGTACGCCGCACGGTCCGGGTAGCCCTGATGGGGAACGACGCGGGTGGGCACGCCGGCCAGGGTGGCCCGCTCCAGCGCCCGGACCCCGGGCACGTTGGACACCACCACGGCGATGAGCGCCGGGTAACCCGGCACGGCCGACGCGTCGAGGAGCGACTGGAGGTTGGTGCCCGAGCCCGAGACGAGCACCGCGACGGGCGCGGCGCTCACCGGACGACGACCGCCGTGGGCTCGCCGGTGGATGCCTCGATCCGGCCGACCTCCCAGGCCGGGATGCCCCGCGCGGCGAGGAGAGCGACCGCCGGGGTCACCGCCGCGGGCGGAACGACCGCCACCATCCCGAGCCCCATGTTGAAGGTGGAATCCATCTCCGCATCCGAGACGCCGCCGAGGCGCTGCAGCCAGTCGAACACCGCCGGCCTGTGCCACCGCCGGGCGTCCAGCACCGCACGTGTCCCGTCGGGAAGGCAGCGCGGCACGTTCCCGGGGATGCCGCTTCCGGTGACGTGAGCCAGCCCCTTCACCTCGACCGCCTCCAGCAGGGTCAGCACGTCCTTCACGTAGATGCGCGTCGGCTCGAGCAGCACCTCGGCCACGGTCCTCCCGCCCAGCTCCGGCGGCCTCGCGTCCAGCGGCACCCGCGCGTCCGACAGGATGCGGCGCACCAGGCTGAACCCGTTGGAGTGCACTCCGGTGCTGGCGAGCCCGAGGATGGCGTCCCCCGGGCGGATGCTCGCCCCGGTGAGGATCCGCGAGCGCTCCACGATGCCCACGCAGAAGCCGGCCAGGTCGTACTCGTTGCCGTGCGCCCCGGGGTGCTCCGCGGTCTCGCCCCCCAGCAGGGTGCACCCGGCGCGTGTGCAGCCCTCGGCGATGCCCTTCACCACCTCCGCGGCCTGGTCCACGTCGAGCCGGCCGGTGGCGAGGTAGTCGAGGAAGAAGAGCGGCTCGGCTCCCGAGGTCAGCACGTCGTTGACGCTCATCGCCACCAGGTCGATGCCCACCGTGTCGTGCTTGCCGGCGGCGTTGGCGATCTTCAGCTTGGTGCCCACCCCGTCGGTGCCCGAGACCAGCACCGGCTCGCGGTACTTCCCGGGCGGGATGGCGAAGAGCCCACCGAAGCCACCCACACCCGAGACCACCTCCGGACGGAGGGTGCGAGCGGCGAACGGCTTGATTCGCTCCACCAGCGCGTCGCCCGCCTCGATGTCGACGCCCGCGTCCTTGTAGGTGAGTCCCATGGGCCGGCGGCCCCTTCTACGCGATCTGACCCACCTCGGACGAGCGCCGTCCACTTGCCCCTCGCCCCCCGCCCGGTCGTAGGCTTGGCGGTGCTTGCTGCCCCAGCGCCTCCGGTGGGTGGGCCGTCGCCGCTACGAGCTGGTGGGGCTCGCCGTCGCCGTGACCCTGGCCGTGCTGCACTGGGCCACCGACGGTCGGCAGGCGGGCGCCCGCAGCGGACCGGTCGCCGCCGTGCTCCGCGTCGTCTCGGCGCTGGAGGGCCGCGCGTCCGACCTCCAGATGTGGGCGCGGGGCGTCCGGGCGCCGCACCCGGACGTGGTGGTGGCGGCGATCGACGAACGCTCGGTGCAGCGCTACGGCCGCTGGCCCTGGAGCCGCGAGCTGCTCGCCACCGCGGTGGCACGGCTCCACGAGGCCGGCCCGGCGGCCATCGGGCTGGACATCACCTTCACCGACGAGGACCGCGGCTCGGACGCGGCCGTGATGAGCGAGGCGGCCGACGCCCTGGGCCGCGCCCTCGGTCAGCTCCCCGAGCCCTCGCGGTCGGCCTTCAGCCCGGTGCTGGCAACCCTCAAGGACCGCGCCTCGGGCACCGGTGACGCTGCCCTCGGCCGGGCCCTCGGCGACGCGCCGGAGGTGGTCCAGGGGGTGTCCGCCTTCGGAAGCGGCGAGGCAGAGGACTACCTCGACCAGCGGAAAGTGACCGAGGCGCTGCTCCGCTCGCGCATGCTCACCCGCTTCCCGGGACCCTCGGGCAAGTCGTTCTTCGAGGTGCCGCTGGACCGGAGCATCGCCGAGCGGTTCGTCTCCGCGCAGATCCCGCTCCCCAGCCTCCTTCCCCCCGGGCAGCCGCTGGGCCACTTCAACGTCCTCCGCGACGACGATGGGGTGGTGCGCTTCACTCCGCCGTTCGTTCAGCTCGAGCATCCGCCGGGGCTGCTCCCCTCCCTGGAGCTGCAGACCGCGGCCACCGCCCTCGGAGCCACGGTCGAGCCGGTGTGGGACCCGGAGCTCGCCCAGCTCGTGGGGGCGCAGCTCCGTCGCGACGGCCACACGGTCCGCATCGTCCCGCTCACGCTCAAGCGGCCACGGGCCCGCATCGACTACCCCGGTCCGGCGGAGGTCTTCCGCACCGTGTCCCTCGCCGACGTGGTCGACCGGAAGGTCCCCGACGGAGCGCTCCGGGGGAAGGTGCTGCTGGTCGGGGTGACGCTGGTCGGCCAGTACGACCAAGTGGTCACGCCGTTCCGGAACGTGGAAGCCGGCATCTACGCCCACGCAGCGATGCTCTCCAGTGTCCTCTCCGGTCGATTCCTGCAGCGGGGAACGGGCGCGGTGCTGGCCGAGCTGGCGTTCATCCTCGGGGCGGGGCTCCTCCTCGGGCTGGTGCTCCCCCGGGCGTCGCCCTGGGTCAAGGCCGTCGTCCCGCTCGCCCTGGCCCTGGGGTGGGTGGCGGTGGTGCAGCTCGCGCTCCGAAGCGGGGTGGTGCTGGCCTCGGCGCTCCCGCTGGCCAACGTCTTCCTCTCCGCGTTCGCGGTGGTCTTCGTCGGCTACCTCTGGACCGACCGGGAGAAGATCAGGCTCCGGCGCACCTTCCGCTACTACGTGGCCGAAAGCGTGATGACCGAGATGCTCGACCACCCCGAGCTGCTTCGCCTCGGCGGCGAGAAGCGGGACTGCACCGTGCTCTTCAGCGACATCCGCGGCTTCACGGCGCTGTCGGAGAACATGGCCCCCGAGGCGCTGGTGAAGTTCATCAACGGCTACCTCTCGCCAATGACCCGCATCGTCCTCGAGGAGGGCGGCACGCTCGACAAGTACATCGGCGACGCACTGATGGCCTTCTGGGGAGCACCCGTTCCTCAGGAGGACCACGCGATCCGTGCCTGCCGGACCGCGCTGCGCTTCCTCGAGGAGCTGGAGCAGCTCCGCCGGGGCTGGCGGGCGGAGGGGCTGCCGGAGATCGAGATCGGCGTGGGCATCAACTCGGGGCCGATGGTGGTCGGGAACATGGGCTCGGACCTGCGCTTCGACTACACGGTGATGGGTGACGCGGTGAACATGGCCTCGCGCCTGGAGGGCGCGAACAAGCTCTTCCAGACCAGCATCATCGTGTCCGAGGACACCTGGAACCGCGTCGCCTCGCAGGCCACCGGGCGCCGGCTGGGCTCGCTGCGGCTGCGCGGGCGGTCGGAGGCGGTGCGGGTCTGGGAGCTGCTGGCGCTGCGGCCGCCCACTGCCGAGGAGCAGGCGACCATCGCCCGGTTCGAGGCCGCGGTGGACGCGCTGGCCGCACGGCGGGTGCAGGAGGCCGAGGCCGGCTTCCACGCGGTACTCGCCGCCCGACCGGAGGACCGCGTCGCGCGTCGCTACCTGTCGGAGGCGCGGACCTCCGCGGTGTAGGGCGAACTCTTCCAGGCCTGCCGCACGCTGACGGCAGCAGGAAGTTGCGCCGTCCGGTAGCAGTTGATTGACTTCCGCTCCGCGACACCTGCCCACATGCCCACTGCCGAGGACACGCTCTTCCAGCGGTTCGGGAAGGAGTTTCCCAAGGGAACCGTGCTCTTCCACGAGGGTGAGACCGGCAAGGAGATGTTCGTCCTCCAGGCCGGCAAGGTGGTCATCACCAAGACCGTGCGTGACACGGTGAAGACCCTGGCCACGCTCGGGCCCGGCGAGTTCTTCGGCGAGATGGCGCTCATCTCCAACAGGCCGCGGAACGCGACCGCGACGGTGGAGGAGCCGGCGCGGGTCCTGGTGATCGACCCCAAGACCTTCGAGGGGATGATCCGCGGCAACACGGAGATCGCCGTCCGGATGATCAAGAAGCTTGCCGAGCGGCTGGACGAGGCGGACGCCCAGATCGAGAACCTCCTGCTCGCCGACCCGGGCAGCCGGGTGGTCCACCAGATCCTCCACGCCTGCCAGAGCCGCGGCCGTCCGATGGAGGAGGGCGTGGAGATCGACCTCAACGTCCGCGATCTACCGCGGCTGACCGGGGTGGGTGAGCCGGGGATCCGCGCCGAGATCCAGCGGATGGAGCGGAGCGGGCTGGTGGAGCGCACCGGCGACCGGCTGCTGGTGCGCGACCCCGCGCGGCTGGGTGATTACTTAGAATTCCTCGCCCTGCGCTGGAAGTTCGGGGAGCCATGAACCTCCGCGTGCTGGGCTGTCACGGCGGTGAGCTCCCCGGGTGCCGCAGCACCTGCTTCCTCGTGGACGGCGCGCTGGCGCTCGATGCCGGCGCCCTGACCGCGTCCCTCGACCTCCCGGCGCTGGCCAGCGTGGACCAGATCGTCCTCACCCACAGTCACTTCGACCACGTGAAGGACCTCCCGCTCCTCTCCGACCTGGTCGTCGGTTGGA
The DNA here is from genome assembly GCA_035646995.1 of Myxococcaceae bacterium. Taxonomy (GTDB): domain Bacteria; phylum Myxococcota; class Myxococcia; order Myxococcales; family Myxococcaceae; genus RPRB01. The sequence goes on along the minus strand of DASROG010000472.1, from coordinate 3,564 downwards.
GGAAGACGCCGATCACCGTCTGGGCCAGCCACGCCTGCATCCAGACGCTGCGCGAGAACATGTTCAACGGCGCGCTCTGGCCGGACTTCACCCGCATCCCCTCGGCGGAGAGGCCGGTGTTCCAGCTGCGCAGCTTCACTCCGGGCGACACCTTCCAGGCCGGGCCCTACACCGTGCGCTCGGTGCTGGTGAGTCACCCGGTCGAGTCCTGCGGCTTCGTCATCGAGCGGGCCGGTACCGCCCTGGCGATCAGCGGCGACACCGGGCCCACCCAGGAGCTCTGGGAGGTGCTCAACCAGACGCCGAACCTCAAGGTGCTCCTGCTCGAGACCAGCTTCCCCGACGAGCTTCAGGACCTGGCCGACATCTCCGGGCACCTCACTCCCCGCACGCTCCGCGGCGAGCTGGGGAAGTTCCGGCGGAACGGCGCGGACGTGCTGCTCTACCATCTCAAGCCCGCCTTCGTGGCCGAGCTCAAGCGCCAGCTGGCCGGGCTCCCGGTGAAGGTGCTCGAGCTCGGGCAGAGCTTCGAGCTCTAGGCCCTACTGCCGCACGCAGGTGCAGGTCTTGGTCTGCGCGCAGTCAGGAATCTGGGGTGCGCACTGCGATTCCGCCGCGCTCTGGGACGCGGCGTTGAACGGGTTGGTCGCGCCGGTGCTGCTCCCGCAGTGCTGGGTACAGTTGTAGGTGGCGCCCCCTTCGCCGTTATGGCCGGACCCCCATGGGCGACGGGACGCCGATCAGGCGACGCCCGAGGCCTTCTTGCCACAGAATGGGATCTGTTGACGTCTGCCGCCGGGGTCCGTTACGCCCGGTGCCCTTCGATGGCCACCTGGTTCAGCAAGAAGCCGCGCATTGCGCCGGTCAAGCCCGAGGAGGTGGACACCCTCCGCCAGCAGCCCTCCCGGATGCAGGGGCTGTGGGCCAAGTGCGAGGAGTGCAACGAGATCATCTACCGGGCGGAGATGGAGAAGAACCTCAACGTCTGCCCGCTGTGCGGCCACCACCTGCCCTGGCCGGCGCGGGCGCGCCTCCAGGCGCTGCTGGACGAGGGGACCTTCGAGGAGACCGACGCCGAGCTGGAGCCCAGCGACCCGCTCGGGTTCACCGACAGCAAGCGGTACCGCGACCGGCTCCGGGCCACCCGCCGGGCGCTGAACGAGAACGACGCCTTCGTGGGCGGGATGGGCCGCATCGAGGGGCACCCGGTGTCGGTGGGCGCCTTCGTCTTCGAGTTCATGGGCGGCTCGATGGGCTCGGTGGTCGGCGAGAAGGTGACCCGGCTCTTCGAGCGCGCCACCGAGCGGCGCTGCGCCGCGGTGGTGTTCAGCGCCTCCGGCGGCGCACGCATGCAGGAGGGCATCTTCTCCCTCATGCAGATGGCGAAGACCGCCGCGGCCATCGCCCGCTTCCGCGAGGTGAAGAAGCCCTACCTCTCGGTGATGCTCCATCCCACCACCGGCGGGGTCGCGGCGAGCTTCGCCTGGCTGGGCGACGTCATCCTCGCCGAGCCCAAGGCGCTGATCGGCTTCGCCGGGCCGCGGGTCATCGAGCAGACCATCCGCCAGAAGCTGCCGGACGGCTTCCAGCGCTCGGAGTTCCTGCTGGAGCACGGGATGGTGGACGCCATCGTCCCCCGCAAGGAGCTCCGGGCGAAGCTGGGCGCCCTGCTGGGCCTGATGGGCTGAATGGACGCCCCGCGGACGCCGGCCGAGGGGCTCGAGTTCCTGGCATCCCGGTCGCCGTCGACGGTGGTGCTGGGGCTCCAGCGGATGCAGGAGGCGCTCGAGGAGCTGGGCCACCCCGAGCTGCGCCTCCGCTCGGTGCAGGTCGCCGGCACCAACGGCAAGGGGAGCACCTGCGCGTTCCTCGACTCCATCCTCCGCTCCGCCGGGTTCCGGGTGGGGCTCTACACCTCGCCGCACCTGATCCGGGTGAACGAGCGCATCCAGGTGGGCGGCGTCCCCATCGACGACGAGGCGCTCGGGACGCGCGTCGTCGAGGTGCTGCAGAAGGCGCCCGCGGCACTCGAGGCCACCTACTTCGAGCTCGTGACGCTGGTGGCCCTGGAGCACTTTGCCCGATGTCAGGTTCAGCTGGCGGTGCTGGAGGTGGGCCTCGGCGGCCGGCTGGACGCCACCACCGCGGCGCGGCCCCGCCTGACCGCCGTCACCCGGGTGGGGCTGGACCACGTGGAATACCTCGGCGAGACGCTCGAGGCCATCGCCCGGGAGAAGGCGGCCATCTTCCGGAAGGGCGTGCCGGCGGTGGTGGCGGAGCAGCGGCCCGAGGCGCTCACGGTCATCGAGACCTGCGCCGGCTGGGTGGGTGCGCCGCTGCTCGTCGAGGGCCGTGACTTCTCGCTGGACGGGCTCGGGCGTTACCGCGGCCCGGAGCTGTCCCTGGACGGCCTCGCCCTGGGGCTCCACGGCGAGCACCAGCACCACAACGCCGCGGTGGCCATCGCCTGCGCGCACCTGCTCGAGGGTCAGGGACTCGGCGTGGGGGCCGAGGCGATCCGCTCCGGGCTCCAGCGGACACGCTGGCCCGGCCGGCTGGAGCAGGTCGCGGGGCATCCGCCTCTCCTGCTCGACGGGGCGCACAACGAGGATGGGGTGGCGGCGCTGGTCGCGGCGCTGGACGCCCCGCCGTACGCCGGCCGGGCGGTCCACCTGGTCTTCGGCGTCGTCTCGGACAAGCGGGTCGCGCCGATGCTCCGGACACTTCTCCCGCGGTGCGCGTCGGCCACCTTCACGCCGATTCCGAGTCCCCGGAGCCTCGACCCGGGCACGTACGTCGCGCTCGGGAGGTCGCTCTGCCCGGTGGTGGAGGTCGCGCCCTCGCCCGAGGCTGCCCTCGCCCGGGAGCAGGTCCGGGCCGGTCCGGACGCCTGGGTGCTGGTTGCAGGGTCGCTGTACCTGGTGGGCGCGGTGAAGGCACTTCTGGAGCACACTGCCCCGTCCCGGTGACCCGGGCTCCCACGCATGGTGCTTGGCGCGGCGCAGCACCGACCCTAAAGTCAATCGCACCGATGCGTCATCCCCGAACGCACGTCCCCGTCGTGCCGCCCACGGTCGACGAGGTGGCGTTCCGGGACCTGTACCGGAAGTCCGAGTACTCGGTGGAGACCTCCGACGGGTGGACGCTCGTCGTCACCCGTTACGAACCCGAGCCGCAGCCCTTCCCGCAGCCGCTGCTCGGGGAGCCGGTCCTGCTGGTGCACGGCTTCTCCCAGAACCGCCACACCTGGACCAGCGGCGAGTTCGTCAAGAACCTCCTCTACTTCGGGCTCGACATCCACATCGTGGAGCTGCGCGGGCACGGGAAGAGCAACCAGCAGCTCCAGCGCAAGCGGTCCGAGCGGACCGGGCGCCCGCTTCCGCCGGACCTCGACTACGGCTGGGACGCGGACGACTACCTCCTCCACGACCTCCCGGCGACGGTCGCGGCGGTGAGGGCGAGGACCGGTCGGCGGCGCGTCTTCTACGTCGGCCACTCCATGGGCGGGATGCTCGGCTACGGGTATGCCGGGCTGCACGACGACCTGGAGGGACTGGTCACCAT
>DASROG010000471.1:0-3216 GCA_035646995.1 Myxococcaceae bacterium | reverse complement strand
GAAGTACACCGGGCAGCTCGCGGTGACGTTCCGGGACGCGCCCCCGGCCAGCCTGCCGCTCGAGCTCGCCGTCGCGCCGGTGGACATCCCCGCGACCTCGACGCTGAAGAACACCTGGGGGCTGGGGGTGTACGTCCTGGCCCACGGCTTCGGCGTGCGCCGCGAGTCGCCCGAGGGCGTGGCGTTGCTCCGGGCGGCGGGCCGCGCGCTCCTCGAGCATCGCCTCAGCGGGTACGGGATGGGCATCGACCCGCTGCCCTCCCGGCCCGGCCCCGACGGGACGAGGGTGGTGGACTTCAGCGGCTTCGATGCGGAGATGGCCGACGTCCTGGGTGGCACCGCCCTCCCCTCCGGCGCCCGCTTCACCAACGCTCAGGTTCATGACGACCGCCGGCTCACCCGGGAGGAGCGGGTGGCGTACTTTCGTGCCTGGCAGGCGCACTTCGCCGAGCGGGGCTGGCCACAGCTGCTCTGGTACTACGCCAAGGACGAGCCGGCCCCGAAGGACGACGCGCTGGTGCGAGACCAGGCGGCGCTCACCCGCGCGGTGGGGCACCTCGCGCTGCTGGTGACCACCTACCGGCCGGCACTCTTCGACGCCGCGGACATCGTCGCGCCGGTGATGGTGTGCATGTTTCCTCGACCCGGGCGCCGGCTCTGTCCGATTGCCCCCGAGCCGGCGTCACGCCTGCGCGCGCGCCTCCGCCCCGATCAGCAGCTGTGGTGGTACCAGAGCTGCATGTTTCATGGGTGTGACGGGCCGCCCCGGGACCGCCAGCTCGCGGCCTCGATGACCGGGTGGGCGTCTTACATGATCGATCACTCCGGACCGAGGAACCGCGCGATGGGAGTCCTCGCCTTCCTGGAGAGCATCGAGGGGGAGCTGTACTTCGACACGCTGACGGCCTGGGAGAACGACGGCCAGCCATGGCGCGACGTGTGGCGCTTCGGTGGCAACGGGGACGGAACCTTCTTCTATCCCGGCACGCGCGAGCATCTGGGTGACGAGGCGCCGCAGCTCGTCTCCTCGCTCCGGCTGAAGACCGTGCGGGACGGGCTCGAGGACTACGAGCTGCTGACGCTCGTCGCAGCGCGGCGTGGTCGGGCGGCAGCGGAGGCGCTCGGGCGGCGGCTCGCCCGGAGCGGGTGGGACATCTCCGAGGACCGTGCCACCTGGGCAGAGGTCCATGGTGCACTCCTCGACGCTGCGGCCCCGGACGCTACGCCCGGCGGGCGTTCGACCAGGGGCGGGCCTCCGCCTCCGGCCGGGACTCGCACAGAATCTCCGGCGCGCTAGAGTCGTCGATGCTCCCATGAGCAGTGTCCTCGGCAGCACCGCGGAATGGCTCCGACGTGCCACCGCTCGCTCCACCACCCGCGAACGACCCTCCCGGCGAGACCTGTTCACCACCGCCTTCTGGCTGGGCTGCGTGGGGTTCGGGGGCGGAATCAGCGTGCTGTCGCAGATCGACGGTGAGGTGGTGAAGAAGCGCGGCTGGCTCACGCCGCGCGAGTTCTCGAACACGGTGACCGTCTCGCAGATGCTGCCCGGAGGGGCCGCGGCCAATGCCCTGGCCTACATCGGGATGCGCTTCGGCGGATGGGCCGGCGGGCTGGCCGGGTACGTCGGCTTCGTGCTCCCGGGGGTGCTGGCGGTGGGCGTGCTCTCCTGGGTCTACGTGCGCTTCGGGACGCTCCCCTCGGCGGACCGGCTCCTGGCGGGCTTCAACGCGGCGGTGGTCGGCATCATCTGCGCCATCACCCTGAAGATGGTCCGCACCGGGGTGAGCCAGCTGTGGCAGATGGGGGTGGCCGCCGGCGCGCTGCTCCTCTCCGCCGTGGGAAGCGCCTCACCGGCCGAGGTGGTGCTGCTCGCCATCTGCGCCGGCCTGGCGGTGGACCTCGGCGCGCGTCCGGCGCTCGCGCGAGCGCGGGGGATCGTCGGCCGACGCGTCCCGGTCGCGCTGCCCGAGGACGGCTCGCTGCTGGATTCGCCCCAGCGTGAGGACCCTCCGCCGCCCGAGCCCGGTCCGCAGGCGCCGAAGGAGACGCCCACCACCCTTCACCTGCCCGTGCTCGTGGGCACGCTGGGGGTACTCGCCGCGCTGGTGCACGCCACCGGCCTCGACGCCAAGCTGATCGAGATGGCGGTGGTGTACTTCCGGACCGGGCTCGGCGCGTACGGCGGCGGCTTCGCGATCATCCCCCACCTCCGCCAGATGGTGCACGCCCACGAGTGGATCACCGATCGCCAGTTCGCCGATGCCGTGGCAATCGGGAAGATCACCCCCGGACCGGTGCTGCTGATGGCCACCTTCATCGGCTACCTGCAGCATGGGTGGCTCGGGGCCAGCGTGGCGACGGTGTCCATCTTCGCCGGACCCTTCGCGCTGGTGGGGCTGCTCGGAACGTGGCTCGACCGGGTGCGGTCGCGGCGCTGGGTGCGGGCGGCGCTCCGGGGGCTCACCCCGGCGGTGGTGGGGCTGATGGCCGCGGCGGCGATCACCCTCGGCGGGAGCTTCGACGCGAAGGTGGAGGTGGGAATCGCCGCAGCCACCGCGCTCACCATGGTTCGCTTCGAGGTGAATCCGGCGTGGCTGCTGGTGCTCGGCGGCGCCGCCCGGCTCGGCCTCTCGTTCGCCGGGCTCTAGGTCAGGGCAGCCGCGTCCCGATCCACGGCGCGGGTCTCCGGTGTGCACCGTCGTCCGGACCAGGGCGGCTGCTGCACAGCAATCCTCGACGTGCCCGCGCACGCCTCCGCTGCTCGACGTCGTTACGCGGGCTCGGGGCGGATGCGCAGCTGCGCTGCGGCCTGACCGAGGCGGCGGCGGAGGGAGGTCAGCGTCTCCTCGAGACCGAGGAGCGCCGCCTGGGCTCGCGAGTCGTCGGCGGCCTCCACGAGGGAGAGGGGCGTGGGCCGCGGCTCGAGCAGCGTGGACACCAGGTCCTCGAGATGAGAGTGGATGGCCTCGAGCCCGACCAGCGCCGAGCGCAGATCCTCCTCCACCTGCGTCGAGAGCACGCTTCCGGAGCTGGAGGCGGTGAGCGCCCGGCGGAGCGCGTCAGCCGCGGTCCGCGAGAGCGATTCGAGCGAGGTTCCGGGAGAGGTCGAGGGCGCGAGATCGGAGCTGGACACGGCGCCGAACGGTAGACCCGTGCCCTGACGGGTCAATTTCCAGGTCGCCGCGGGCGACCTGGAAATTGACCCGTCAGGGC